>SCSY01000201.1 GCA_004298625.1 Nitrospirota bacterium
GATAATGAAATGCTTTTTGATAATCTCTGATTTCGCTGTTTAGACAAACTCTGGCTATGCCGAGCGCGCCCGATGCGCACCCGGCTTCAAATGCCTTTTGATACCATTTCAGTGCTTCAGAATAATCTTGTTTGACTCCTCTGTCTTTTCCATATTTGTCGTTATATCCGTATTCATAAATACATCCTATTTTGTCGTACACTTGATTTATCCCATCGGCTGCCATTGCCTGCAGAAGAGAAAGTGCATGTCCCCATGCATCTGCATTGTACGCGTCGATAGCCTCCGACCACCTTGGATCTTCAATTTGATTTGTCATTATTATCTACACACAACATTCTTTTTTATGCCGCATGCGTCTTTGTGATACTTTAGGGAAATTTAAAAGACGTGTCAAGAAAAATCTAATTTTCCAATCGCTGCCTTAAAGTGTTCATCTCTGTTCCAATCTGAAACAGCAAATCGCCTGACTAAAAACAATAATCCCTTTAAATCCAAAACGTTACATTATGGCACGCCTCTTGGTATTACTTATTGCAAAGCTCAAGAAGGAGGCTGCGAGATGGTGGAAAAAATCTTATTTGTAACAAGGGGAGGTGAAGGTTGTGACGAAGGGTTCTCCTATGTCCTTGAGCTTGCAAAGACGCTTCATTCGGGGATTGCCGTGTTGATGGTTTACAGCAAGGGGATGATAGAGACCTACGAGGATGTGATGGCTGCTGTTGCATTTGCAGAAGCAGGACAACTGGAAACAGTTAAGGAATTGATGAATAAGCAGTCAAGAGAGATAAAGGAGATCGAAGAGAAAAAGATAAAAGAACTGGCCGGGAGATGCATGGAAAACTCTCTGGAATTCATTTATCAGACGGCAGCCGGCGACCCAATAGATGCAATTAAAGATTTTCTTAAAACCAGACCCGGCGTAGACATGGTTCTCCTGAGCCCTAACCTCTCGGAAAATAAGAAGGGCATAGACTTCAAAAAATTACTTAGAAATATAACAAAACCTGTCGTAACCATATCGAGGCCTGCAGGGGCCGAGGTATGAAGGCAGAAAAAAGGAGGGATTGAAATGAAAACACTCGGAAGACTGATAAGCAGGCTCGATACTTTTATGGCTTCTGCTGCATTTGCAGAAGAAGGAGAGTTCGATACGGCAAGAGAAATCTTGCGCGATGCAAATTCTCAGAATGAAAGAACCGCAAAGAGAGTTGAGAGGGACCAGGCCCCAAGACGTGTGGTGCAAAATGCAAGAAGCAAATAAAACCAAAAACTAATTTAGGGAGGAAAGATGTCAGGATATAATGAAAAAGTAAAGAAAAAGCCCTATGGGAAGCTGATAATCGCAGGGATTGTCTCTATAGGTCTTTATGCAGTTCTGCTGATGAAGCAGGATGTGGTGAACAGCTATTCTGCGCTGGGAGGAGTTTATGCCTTTTTGCCGATAGTCACGGCATTTATCTTCTCGTTCGTCCACGGTTCATTCACAGGAAATTTCTGGACTGTTCTGGGTATCGAGGCGGCAAAGAAGAAAAGGGAGGTAAAATAACATGCACGATGTGGTTCAGGCAGCGTCCAATTTTATCAACCTCGATGTTCTCACTATCGGTTATCTTTTCATCGTTGGTTTTGTCGGCGGCCTTGTCAGCGGTTTCATCGGTTCAGGAGGCGCATTCGTGCTCACGCCGGCAATGATGAGCCTCGGTGTGCCGGGTCTTGTTGCGGTTGCAAGCAACATGTGCCACAAATTCCCAAAGGCATTGATAGGCGCAATCAAGCGCGCTAAATACGGTCAGGTTGACGTCAAACTCGGAATAGTCCTCGGTATCTCTGCCGAGGCAGGAGTTCTCTACGGAGCGCATATACAGGAAAGCATTAAAAAGGCATTCGGAGATGCAGGCTCAAACCTTTATGTCAGCGTCGCATTTGTGGTAATACTTGCCGTTGTGGGCGGTTTTGTTCTCAGTGATGCGTGGAAGACATATAAATCGGGAAGCACAAACGAAGAAGAAAAAATTACGAAGCTGGCAAAATGGGTACAGTCAATAAATATCCCCGGCACAATGGTCTATTTCAAGAGCCTTAATGCGCGTATCTCGGTGCTCTTTACGATCCCGCTGGGATTTGCAACAGGGATGCTTGCCGCGACTATTGCTGTCGGAGGGTTTATAGGAGTCCCTTCGATGATTTATGTGATGGGAGCCCCGAGCCTCATGGCCTCGGCAACAGAGCTTGTTATAGCATTTGTAATGGGTCTTGGAGGTTCATTCAAGTATGCGATGCACGGCCTTGTGGACATAAGGCTTGCGATGATAATACTTGCAGGCTCACTCTTCGGGATTCAGCTCGGCGCAATAGGAACAACATACGTAAAACCCTTCATGATCAAGGTAGTCATGGGTTTAATAATGGTTATCGTTCTTTTCAGCCGCGGCCTGATGGTTCCTGTTTATCTTTCGCAGCTTGGATTAATACAGACCTTAAATGAAGGCACTGTTAAAATTTTAAAGACCACAAGCTTTGCTATAATGATATTTGCCCTTATCCTTGGCGCCTTCATAGTTCTTCGCGCCATGTGGCAGGGGCGCAGGGCAGAACAGCTTGCTGCTGAACGGGGATTAAGCGGGGTAAAACTTTAAGGCTGTGGGAAGATATAAAAAAATACTTGTAGCTTTCGACGGCTCCGAATCCGGCAGTAACGCTCTTTTACAGGCATTCAGGCTGGCAAATGATGAAGAATGCTGGATTACAGTTGCCACAGTAGTGCCGGAATATGAAGGAGACCTCGATCTTACAGGTATAAGCGATATACATGCGGCATTAAGGCGCACAGGAAAGGAAATTCTTTCCAGGGCGAATGAAATAGCAAAAAAAGAG
>SCSY01000202.1 GCA_004298625.1 Nitrospirota bacterium
ACTGCAAATGCCGCAAAGAAGGCCCAGAAGAGCCAGAACTGCATATTGTACGGATAGGTCTTTGTCATGAGCTCAAGTATATCGAAGGTCCTTCCTGCATAGAAATAAAGGACTATTATTCCGACAAGCATGAGCACGCTTCCGATAAGGGTATAAAGGAAGAACTTCACTGCTGCATAAATCCTGTTTGGCCCGCCCCAGACCCCGATAAGGAGATACATAGGAATGAGCATCGCTTCCCAGAAGAGATAGAAGAGCATAAAGTCCAGAGAGCAGAACACCCCAATCATCGCGCCTTCCATTATGAGGATGGATATGTAGAACTCCTTTGCCTTCATCTTTATCGAATTCCATGATATGAGAACACAGAGTATTGTTATCAATGTGGAAAGCAGGACAAAAAGCACGCTTATGCCGTCAAGGCCGAGATAATAGGTTACGTTCCATGACGGGATCCATTCATGCCTTTCAACAAACTGCATCAGATGCGTAGACTTGTCAAAATTAGTGAACAAGGGAATTGACAGTATAAAGGCTGTAATGCTTACTAAAAGGCATACCCACTTTGCGAGCGATTCCTTTGCCCTCGGTATGAGAAGAAGCAGCGCTGCGCCTGCCACAGGCAGGAATATGAGCGTGCTGAGTATCGGGAATCCCAAATTATTCATTATCACCTGTTCCATGTTCACTCCTACCTCCACAACATAAAGGCTATAATAATCAGTATGCCCGCAGCCATTATTGTCGCATAGTGTTGTAACAAACCAGTCTGCGTCTTCCTCAGCATCTGACTGAACCCGGCGATTGCCTTCGGCACCCCATTTACAATCGCCTCTATTATTCTTGCGTCGGTAATGCCTATCAGTATATTCTTTGCAGTCCATATCGCCGGCCTGACGATTAAAAAGCTGTAAAACTCGTCCACATAGTATTTATTAAAAAGGAGCCTGTGAACGCCGCTGAACTGCTGCGCTATCTTTACGGGAATATCAGCCCTCTTAAGATACATGAAATATGCCAGCCCTATCCCTGAAAACCCGGCGATAACCGATATTGCCATAACCATCCATTCTTCTGCATGAGTGCCGTGTCCCTCAGGATGTCCCAGGACAGGCTTCATGAACTCTGTAAAGTGCGCTCCTCCACCAAGCAGATGAGGTATCCCGACCCAGCCGGATGCAACAGCGCCGATGCAGAGAATTATTAACGGTATTGTCATCGCCTTTGGGGATTCGTGCAGGTGATGCTCCTGCTCATGCGTGCCTCTGAATTTTCCATGGAACGTAAGGAATATAAGCCTGAATGAATAAAACGCCGTAAGAAAAGCCACTATTGTGCCTATGAGCCATACAAACTTTCCGACAGGACTCGGGCCTGAGTACGCAAGCCAGAGTATCTCGTCCTTGCTGAAGAATCCTGCAAATCCCGGAACGCCTGCTATGCTCAATGAAGCAAGAAGCATTGTGAGGTACGTAACAGGCATATATTTTTTCAAGCCGCCCATCTTCTGCAAGTTAAGCTCTCCTGACATCGCATGCATAACGCTGCCGGCGCAGAGGAACAAGAGCGCCTTGAAAAACGCGTGCGTATAAAGATGGAACACGCCTGCTGAATACGCCCCAACCCCGCAGGCAAGGAACATATATCCAAGCTGGCTTATCGTGGAATAGGCAATAATCCTTTTTATGTCATTTTGAACAAGGCCGATCGTCGCTGCAAAGAGCGATGTTATCGCCCCTGTTAATGCGACAACCATCAACGCAGTTTCGGAAAGGCTGAATATCGGACTGCACCTCGCAACAAGGAATACGCCTGCCGTGACCAT
>SCSY01000203.1 GCA_004298625.1 Nitrospirota bacterium
GTTTTACGACTCTTCTTTTGAAATGAATGAAGCACATATACTGCATCCTCAAACTTAGCGACATAAATGATCCGCCATTCTCCCATGACATGTATGCGAATTTCCCTCACCCCACGTCCTATAGAAGGCATAGGTTTCCAATCGCTTGGCTCAAGCCCGCATTGTATGGCGTACAGCTCAAAGCCTGCCGCCCTGCGAGCGTCGTCCGGGAAATTGCGGAGTTCGTCCAAGCTTGAGCCAATAAAGTTCATCGGTTTCATGCTCTTGGATTATATTATATAAGTTTTTATATATTATGCAAGAAAAACTTTGAGAGCGTAAAGAAACAACTGTGCTTAAAGCTGCTTAGAAGTTTATCCCGAAATCCGGTAAAAGTCCCGTAAGTTCCCTTAACCTGTTTGTAAGAAGCATAAGGCCGAAGACAATCAGAAGCAGGCCGCTTAGAACCATTATCACCCGCATATATCTCTGGAGCTTTTTGGAATAGCTCAGGAAACTATTCATGGCGAGGGCAGATACGAAAAAAGGAACCGCAAGCCCGAGCGAATATACTGCAAGCAACTCTATCCCATAAACAGCAGAACCCTTTGCGCTTGCGTAAAGGAGTATTGAGCCGAGTATAGGGCCTATGCATGGAGTCCAGCCGGCTGCAAATGTCATCCCAATAAGAAATGCCCCGGCATAACCTGCCGGCCTTCCGCTCAGGTGTATCTTTTTATCCTTCATAAGAAAATTGAGATTCAAGAACCCTGCTATAAAGAGGCCAAAGATTATGACGAGTATGCCGCCGATTATCCTTATCCACTCCTGGTACCTGAAAAGCATCTGCCCGACAGCAGAAGACGATGCGCCCAGGGAAATAAATACAGCAGAAAATCCGAATATGAATGCCAAAGAGTTTGCAATAGTAAGATTTCTTATCCTTCTCCTGTCTGTTCCAGCCGTGAGGTCTTCGAATGATACGCCTGTTATAAACGACACGTAGGAGGGGACTAGCGGCAGGACGCACGGCGAAAGAAAAGATAATATCCCCGCCAAGAACGCTAATGAAAAGGAGATATCTTTCATCAATTATCCCTTCCCCCTATTACAAAAGATAAGGGATCGCCTTTGAGCGGTTTTATTTTGCAGATATTCAAGTCTTCATCTCCCACATTCTGAAATATCCCCCTTAATCTTTTCTATCGCATGAGGTATTACATCCAATATAACAGCAAGATTTTCTTTTACGGCCTTTGGACTTCCCGGAAGGTTTATTATCAATGTCCTTCCCCTTACGCCTGCAACCGCCCTCGAAAGCATCGCCCTCCTTGTCTCCTTCAGCCCCTCGATCCTCATTGCCTCGGCAATACCCGGAATCTCCCTGTCAATAACCTCAAGCGTCGCCTCAGGCGTAACATCTCTCGGTGACAGCCCTGTGCCGCCTGTTGTAAGTATAAGGTCAACCTTACCGGAATATTCAATGAGCCTTTCTTTTATCAAGGCTTTTTCATCCGGGAGTATTTCATAATGCTTAATCACTCCGGCAATAGATATGAGCATCTCCTCAATAGAAGCGCCGCTTAAGTCTTCCCTCTCGCCCCTGGAGCCTTTATCGCTTAATGTTAGTATAGCCGCTGTAATCATGTTTCTAGCCCCCAACCACTATTACATCTCCTTCTCTAATCTTGCCACCTTTAAGCACCCGGACAAAGATTCCTTCCTTCGGCATTACACAATCGCCTGCCTGATAATATATGGCACAACGCGTATGACACTCCTTGCCTATCTGACTTATCTCTAATTCTATCTCTCCTATGGTAATCCTTGTTCCGACAGGAAGTTCGGGGAGGTTTATGCCTTCGGTAGTTA
>SCSY01000204.1 GCA_004298625.1 Nitrospirota bacterium
CGGCAGGCAGACCTAAGCTCTTTGCCAATTGTATTCTATTCAGCAATTTCATTTCATAGAGATTGTCCAGCCCCGGAGCGCCAAAGCAAAAAACATTTTCCGGCTGCTCTCCCATCTGTATAATCCTATCGGCATAGATTTTAACGGCAGGAAAATGGATATGGCTCATTTTCGTTATTGCATGCCGAAAAAGCTCATCCATCGCTCCCTCGGTAACTTCCCCGCCGTGAATATGGGCAACCGGAATCCTGAAAGGAACGGCGGCTGAAACCGCTGCAAGGATCTCAAACCTATCGCCTAAGGCAAGCAAAATATCAGGCCTGAGACGTTCATAGGCCTTTGCAAAGCCGATCATGCCGACTCCCATAGATGTTGCAATCGAAGCCTCTGTATCGGATGAGAGCAGCATTTCAATTTTTTCAGCTATAGGAAATCCGTCTTTTTCTATTTCCCTCACAGTCAAACCGAATTCAGGCGAGAGATGCATCCCTGTTACGATTAACTGCAATTTAAGTTTTGGGTCTTCATGAATCCCCTTGATAATCCAATAAAGCAAGCCGTATTCAGCCCTTGTTCCGGTTATAACCGCTATCTTACGCATCTTTTAAATACTCCCACCTTATTACTGAATCCGGAGCTATATTTTGCCTTGCACTCATCCCTACTATAATATCCTTAAACTCAGGCAAGATGCCATCACCCGGCCTTTTTATCAGGACATCATCTGCCGATATTATCTCACCGGCCCTTATATCCCGTGCGGCAACAAGGCTCCTCCTGGCGGCTGTCCTCGTATCTATTTCGCTTGTCATGGGTCTTTTTATCCCGTCTCCCAGAGATTTTTCTACGCTCCTTATCGCCTTTACCATCGTCTTAAGCTCATCGGGCTTAAGGGATGATTTATGGTCAGGTCCTTCCATATTTACGTCTAGTGTAAAATGCTTTTCTATGACCTTCGCGCCTAGTGCGACCGCTGCAATTGCAACCTCTATCCCAAGCGTGTGGTCCGAGTATCCAACAGGCAACCTGAAGACCTTTTCCATTGTTTTAATTGCCAGCAAATTGGAGTCCTCGGGCTGCGCAGGATAATTTGAGACACAATGAAGCAAAGTCAGCTGTGGCCTTTCATTCAATGACTTCCACTTTTCATTAATCCAGCCGACCGCCTTCTCCACCTCGCCGATATAAGACATCCCCGTTGAAAGGATTAACGGTTTCCTTTTCAGGGCAATATGTTCTATGAGAGATTTATTAGTAATTTCACCTGAGGGTATTTTGAATATTTTCATGCCGAGCATATCCAGCATATCGGCGCTTTCCGCATCAAACGGCGTTGACATGAATATAATCCCTTTTTTTCCACAATACCCTGCTAATTCCTCATGCGCTGAAGGAGAAAGTTCAAGCTTCTCCAGCATCTCAAGCTGAGTCCCGGCGACGCCGGTATTTTCTGCCTGATAGATTGCCTTTGAAGCAGCAGCCGTAACTACCTTGCCGGCCTTGAAGGTCTGGAACTTAACGGCATCAGCTCCGGCCTCAACCGCAGCATCCACAAGTTTCTTTGCGATTGCCGCATCACCGTTATGGTTTACTCCGGCTTCGGCAATAATAAAAGTTGCCATCCTATTTACGCCTTAAGAAGAACAATGTTTGAGCGCCAATCCCGAGAAAAGTCTCTCCAAACTGTCTCTGTATTTTTGCCGCAGCAATATCTATATTCTTACTCAACTTGCTATTTACCTCAAGTCCTAACACCTGGTTCAGAACGCGCGTATATAAATAATAAATAGCAAAATCCTGCTTTTTAAAAACCAAAAAATTTCTTTTCAAAACCCCTTCTACGGCTCCAATGTCAAAATAATTATTATGCCACGGCATTTTCAGGCTATCTAACGATAGCCCCGTTCGCAGGCGGTTCAACCCGTCCAACCCGTCCCTAGTAGCTTCCAGCATAATAAAATAACCGCCCCTTTTCAACGCCCTCCGTATTATTTCTATCGCTTTTATCTGTTCTTCGAATACAGGAAGATTGATGAGACATCTCTGCGTTATAACTGCATCAAATTTATTTGTAAAATTATACAATTCAGAGATATCGCCATTGACAAATGTTATATTGGTAATATTTTCTCTTTTTATATTCTTCTTTGCTTTCCTTATCATTGCAGATGAATAGT
>SCSY01000205.1 GCA_004298625.1 Nitrospirota bacterium
TGTTTGAGAGTGACGGTGGGAACAGAAAATGAAAATAAAATTTTTCTTAAAGCGCTTAAAGGGGTGATATCATGAGAAAGGCGACGATTAAAAGAAAGACTAAGGAGACGGACATTTCTCTGGATTTAAATCTTGATGGCAAGGGAAATTACTCGATAAAAACCTCAATCCCGTTCCTTGACCACATGCTTTCTTTGATGTGCAAACACGGGCTTTTTGATGTGAAGCTGAAGGCTAAAGGCGACATTGATATTGATGACCACCACACTGTTGAAGACATCGGGATAGTCCTCGGCAAGGCATTTAAGCAGGCATTGGGAGATATGAAGGGCATAAGCAGATACGGCCAGGCATCCGTGCCTATGGATGAGGCGCTTGTCTCAATCAGTCTCGATATAAGCGGAAGACCATATCTTGTTTATAAAGTGGAATTGCCTAAAAAAGCGAAAATTAAAAACTTCGACGCCGACCTTGTTGAGGATTTTCTGCAGGCCTTTGCGAGCAACGGCAGTCTTACGCTTCATGTGAATGTGCTTTATGGCAGGAATATACATCACATAATCGAGGCGATTTTTAAAGGACTCGGCAGGGCGCTCAGGGGCGCTGTTGCAAAGGATAAAAAAATAAAGGGTGTTCTAACCACAAAAGGTATGTTATAATTCCTGCGGAGAAGGGGGAACTTCGCCAATGACCTTTAAAGACCCTTTGAAGAGACTTCTGAATTCCGTAACCTTTATTGACATCCCCATACGGAAGAAATTTCTTCTGTTCTGGATCGGCTGCGCCTTCTGGTTCATTGTCATTTCCGCTGTGGCGCTATTGGGCATTCAAGAGGCGTCCTACCGCAGAATAATTATTATCGCCTTGTTCATGGCTCTGAGTTTGTTGACGCTTTTTGCAATATGGATTACACGCGCATTTACCCGGCCCATAGAGGCTATGATAGAGCAGATAGATATTCTTTCGGAAGGCGATGTGGACCTTACAAAGAAGATAGAAATACTGTCGAAAGACGAGATAGGCATTCTCTCTGCGCGCTTTAACAAGCTCCTCGATACAATTCATGAAATAAGCTCTTTCAAGAGAGTTGTGGAAGAGGATGATACTCCTGAAGACATATATGCAAGGCTTGGGAAGACCATTAAAGAGAATTTCGATCTGAATAATTTTATAATTTATGAGGTCTCTAACAGCAAAAATATCATGAGACCGGTATATGCAACTGCTTTCATGGAGGGAGCGGAGGCTTATTGCAACCGGGACATATTGATAGACTGCAACCGCTGCAGGGCAAAAAAGACAGGCGATACCGTGTCTTCATTTATTTATCCGGATGTATGCAAGCATTTTTTTAAGACTGCCGAGAGAAACCATCTCTGCATTCCCATGATCATGGGCGGCACCACGGGAGGAGTAGTTCAATTTGTTTTTAACGGGACGGGAAGCAAGGAGGAGTCCGGCGAAATAAACAAGAAGGTTATAAAGGCGTCGAGATATATAAGAGAGGCGGTTCCGGTCCTTGAGGCGAAAAGGATGATGGATACCCTTAAGGATTCAGCCCTGAGAGACTCTCTTACCGGTCTGTACAACAGGAGGTTTCTCGAGGAATATACTGAAACACTGGTGGCCATATCTCAGAGAAGAGATACTCTGCTTGGGCTGCTGATGTGTGATCTGGACTTTTTTAAAGAGGTGAATGACATATATGGACATAATGTCGGCGATGTAATATTAAAAGAGACCTCAAATGTGATAAAGGAAAGTGTCAGGACCTCGGATATGGTGGTAAGATTCGGCGGCGAGGAGTTTCTTGTAATCCTTATGGATGTCAAGGAAGGCGAGGCTGAAGAGATTGCAGAAAAAATAAGGAAGACGATGGAAGATACAAAGGTAAAGATATCGAGGGGGTTCGTGCAAAAGACCGTCAGTATCGGCGTCTCTGAATTTTCAAAAGATACGTCGAAATTCTGGCAGGCGATTAAGTATGCGGATATAGGCATGTATAAGGCAAAAGACGCAGGCAGGAATACGGTTGTGAGATTCACAAAAGACATGTGGACTACCGAGGAATATTGAAATCATTGATTGCTGAAATTCCTCTTAGTAAAATCAAGTTTGTCCTTCTCGACATGGACGGCACGCTCCTCGACAAATATTTCGACGACTATTTCTGGGAGCATCTTGTGCCTGAAAAATATGCCGAGAAACATGGCATAACATTTGGCAAGGCAAAGGAAGAGCTTTTAAAGAAATACAAACATCACGAGGGAACTCTAAACTGGACGGATATAGATTTCTGGTCAAGAGAACTCAACCTCGATATACCGGCATTAAAGGAGCAGATAAGGCATATGATTGAGGTCCATCCTCATGTCGAGGATTTCCTGAAGATGCTGAGAAAAGAGAAAAAGAAGGTCTTTCTTGTGACGAATGCTCATTATAAGGTGCTGGATTTAAAATTCAAAAAGACAGCGATCGGGAAATATTTTGATGATACAATAACATCGTGCGAGATGGGATATCCAAAGGAGATGCCTGAGTTCTGGCATAAGGCGGAAAGAAGGCTCGGCTTTGATAAGAAAAAGACGCTTTTTGTCGATGATACGGAAGATGTTTTACGAACGGCAAAAGAGTATGGGATTAAATATATCATTCATAAGGCAAAGGCGAGCTCTAAAGTAAAGCCTAAGCTGTCAAAGGAGTTCGAGCATATATTTGATTTTAAGGAGTTGATGTAGTGAGGGAAGCTATAGGCATGGCATCATATCTTCGCTCATTCTCGTCATTCTGCCTCCGAGGTATTTTGCCTCTTGATTATTTAAATTCATACTGTCTGAATATCGGCAAAATAAAACCGCTCGGATACAATGCCATGCCAATAGAGAAGCGCGAGAGAGTTCATGGAAATAGAAACCACTGATTTTTTGATTATCGGTAGCGGGGTGGCGGGGCTGAGGGCTGCGATCGAACTTGCGCCTCACGGCAACATCCTTGTTGTTACAAAGGACATGCCGAAGGAGAGCAGCACCGAGTATGCGCAGGGAGGGATTGCGGTAGCATTAAGCGATGAGGATGAGGTCGGGATACATTTTGAAGACACGCTTAAGGCAGGCGATGGCCTATGCAGGGAAGATGCCGTAAAAATTCTGGTCGAAGAAGGACCGCAAAGAATCCTTGAGCTTATTTCATGGGGAGCTGAGTTCGATAAAAACGGCACAAAACTTGATTTTACAATGGAGGCGGCTCATTCGAGAAAAAGGATTCTTCATGCTCACGGCGATGCAACAGGAAAAGAACTGGAGAGGGTGCTGCTGAACAAGGCGCGCTCTTTTCCATCGGTAAAAAAATATCCATTTGCATTTACTGTAGACCTTATTGTCAAGGATGGCGAGTGTTACGGCGCATATGTCCTTAAAGACAGGCAGATAAATGCCATCCTCGCAAAGGCGACAATTCTTTGTACAGGCGGGGCAGGGCAGATATTTTTAAGGACTACGAATCCTCTGGTTGCTACAGGAGACGGTCTCGCAATAGCCTTTCGCGCCGGAGCGGTCCTTGAAGATATGGAGTTCGTTCAGTTTCATCCCACAAGTCTGTATTCGCCTTATGCCCCCCATTTTCTTTTGAGTGAGGCGATGAGAGGCGAGGGCGCTGTCTTAAGAAATATCGTCAAAGAGACTTTTATGAAAAATTATCATCAGAATGCAGAACTTGCCCCCAGGGATGTTGTTTCAAGGGCGATAATATCCGAGATGGTCAGGGCCGACAGCAATCATGTTTATCTTGATATGACTCATCTTGAAAAGGATTTTGTGAGGAAAAGATTTCCCAGGATACATTCCACGTGTCTTCAATATAATTTGGACATAACTAAAGATCTGATCCCCGTGTCTCCGGCGGCGCATTATATGATGGGAGGAGTTAAGACGGATATAAATGGCCTTACGAGCATCAGGGGCCTTTATGCGGCGGGCGAAGTGGCATGCACGGGCGTACATGGCGCAAACAGGCTTGCAAGCAACAGCCTCCTCGAGGGATTGGTTTATGGAGCAAGGGCAGGAAAGGCGGCATTGGAGTTCAAAACTCAAAATTCAAAATTCAAGGCTTCTGAATACGTGTTGCAGTATTCGTCTGCCTATAACACAATCCCGGAGCATGACGAGATCAGAATGACGCTGAGAAAACTTATGTGGGAAAGAGTTGGGATAATAAGATGCGCTGAATCTCTCGAAGCGGCAAAGGAAAAGTTCTCCGAGTGGTCCTTCATACTCGATAAGAGTTTTTATACAAGGCGGGAGCTTGAGTTGAAGAATATGATTACGGTTTCGATGATAATCACCGAGGCCGCGTATATGAGAAAGAGCAGTGTCGGAGCGCACTACAGGACTGATTTCAGAGAAAAGGGAGAAAACTGGCAGAGGCATATTGCATGTAAGAGGGAAGATGATACAATAAGGTGTGGGTTAAGATGATGTCAGTTTTTAGACTGACAACCAGCAACTAAAAACTAAAACTGTTTTATGAATATTAGAAAATCAAAAATAGTCTGCACGATAGGCCCTGCGACGGCAAGCAGGGAGATGATTCATTCCCTTATAAAAGCCGGGATGGATGTTGCGCGGCTTAATTTCTCGCACGGCGACCATAAATCTCACGGAAAGGTCATAGGTTTTATAAAAGAGGAATCTAAAAAACTTAAAAAACCTGTTGCTATACTGCAAGACCTTCAGGGAATTAAGATAAGGGTTGGTCTTATCGCAGGCGGTTTTGTTGAACTAAAAAAGGGCGCAGAGATATTTCTCCATGCCGGAAAGGAGATCAGCAGCGCTAAACATATATTTATTTCTTATCCTGCCCTTAAAAAAGATGCAAAGACAGGGGAGAGGATACTTTTTGATGATGGCCTGATCCAGGCGCAGATAACAGGAAAAACAGGAGACGGCCTTCGTGCGAAGATAATTGAAGGGGGCCTGTTAAAAGATAAAAAAGGCGTAAATCTTCCGCATACCAGGACAAGCCTGTCGTCCTTTACTGAAAAAGACAGGAAAGACCTTGAGTTCGGCCTTAAAATGGGTGTTGACTATGTTGCTCTTTCATTTGTAAGACGCTCGGAAGATATAAGGATTTTAAGAGGTTGGCTTAATAAAAGACACAGCTCTGTGCCGGTTATAGCAAAAATTGAAAAACCAGAGGCGCTTGAGGACCTGGATAATATACTCTCCGAGGTGGAAGGGATAATGGTTGCAAGGGGAGACCTTGGAGTTGAGATCTCGCCTGAGGAAGTTCCAATGATCCAGAAGAATCTGATACTTAAGGCAAATGAAAAAGGAAAGCTCGTAATAACGGCAACGCAGATGCTTGAATCAATGACAGGACATACAAGGCCGACAAGGGCAGAGGCAACAGATGTGGCAAATGCCGTTATTGACGGCACTGACGCCTTGATGCTTTCTGCCGAGACAGCAACGGGAAAATATCCCCTGGAGTCGGTAAGGATGATGGATAAAATTATAAGATATACAGAGTCTAAGTTTTCAGGATACAGGAATCATTCTCACATAGAAAGGCTTGATTCGCATTTTTCAGATTTTTCAGGGGCTGTTGCAGAGGCTGCGTGTTCTGCGGCAGAAGACATTAAGGCGAGGGCGATAGTTGCGTTTACGCAGTCTGGTTTTACTGCGAGGCTTGTTTCTAAATTCAGGCCGGAGGCGCCCATAATAGCCTTTACGCCCCAGGCCGACGTTAGAAGGAGGCTGTCGCTTTATTGGGGGGTGAACCCATTTCTCATACGGCGCCTGTCAAGCACAGATGAGATGATAGGGGAAGTGGAAAAGTCTCTGCTTAATTCAGGGATCGCAAGGAAAGGCGACAGCATCGTCATTACTGCGGGCTCGCCTCTATGGACAAAGGGAACGACAAATCTCATGAAGCTGCATGTAATCGGAGAATAACAGGATTAAGGAGTCTTTATATCATAAGTCTTAATTTTGCGATGGAGATTGCTGCGCTCTATGTCGAGAACCTCTGCTGTCTTTGACACGTTCCAACTGTTTTCTTCAAGCTTTTTCAATATGTAATCCTTTTCAAAGGCGTCTCTTGCATCCTTGAGTGTTTTATATGAGAAATAGTTTTGAGTTTCATTTTCGCCCGGCAGGAAAAGATTCTTGCCGGCTATTACATTTGAGGGCGTCATTATCACAAGCCTTTCAATAACATTCTTTAATTCTCTTACATTTCCGGGCCAGTCATACGAAATAATACTTTCCAGCGTCTCCGGCATTATCTTCTTGGCGTGCTTTCCGTATTCTGTTGCGAGGGATTCAAGAAAGTATTCGACGAGGAGAGGTATATCCTCTTTTCGCTCTCGTAACGGCGGGATGAATAAAGGTATGACATTCAGCCTGAAATAAAGGTCTTCCCTGAAACCGCCTTTTTTGACCTCTTCTCTCAGGTCCTTATTTGTGGCGGCAATAATTCTGACGTCAACGGTTATATTTTTATTGCCTCCAACCCTTTGAAACTCCTGGGTCTCTATAACACGCAATACCTTTGCCTGGGTCTGTAAGGACATATCGCCTATCTCGTCGAGATACAAGGTCCCCTTGTCTGCAAGCTCGAATTTTCCGTTCTTTTTTTCAAAGGCCCCGGTAAAAGACCCCTTTTCATGTCCGAACAACTCGCTCTCAATTAATTCCTGAGGTATGGCAGCGCAATTTACCTCGATAAAAGGTTTCTCATTTCTCGGGCTTTTCTCATGCAGGAGCCGTGCGACAACTTCCTTTCCTGTTCCGCTTTCGCCGAATATCAGTACCCGGCTGTTGCTCCGGGCAGCCAGTTCTATCTGTTCTCTCACTTCTTTTATTTTTTGCGACTCTCCGACAAGTTTCCATTTTTTTATCAGATTCTCTTTAAGGATGATATTTTCCATCTCAAGAGTTCTTTTTTCAAGAGCCCTTTTGGATACAAGCAATACCTTTTCAAGAGAGAGAGGCTTTTCGAGGAAATCATACGCCCCCATCTTTGCCGCCTTTACCGCAAGTTCAATATTTCCATGCCCGGATATCATGATTACAGGCACATCGGGTTTTATTGCCTTAATTTCCTGAAGGGTTTGTATTCCGTCCATGCCGGAAAGCCATATATCGAGGAGGACAATATCCGGAGAGGACTCTCCGAGCGTCTCGGTTGCGAGTCGCAACGACTTTATTGCTTCTTCTCCCGAGGTTGCAGTCAATATGTCATAGCCTTCGTCTTCGAATATGCCTGACAGGCTTTCTCTTATGCCTTCTTCGTCGTCTACAATAAGAACAGAGGGCTTTAACACTTAAAATCTCCTTTACAATTCATAGCCTTTTATCGGTATTTCTATTGTGAAGATGGTGCCTTTTGGGGCATTATCCTTTACTCTGATGTAACCTCTGTGCTCCGTAATAATCTTGTTTGCAATGGCAAGGCCGAGACCTGTGCCTCCTTTTTTAGTAGAAAAATACGGAAGGAATATTTTTTCCTTGTCTTCTTCCCTCATCCCGGGCCCGTCGTCGGCGATAGCAATAAAAACCCTGTTTGAGAGCCTGTCCGCATTTACTTTAAGCTCTATATTACCATTATTGCCCATGGCCTGGAATGCGTTGTCGAAAATATTAATCAGCGCCCTCTTGAACTGCTCTCCATCCAGGTCCGTCAACGGCATATTATCGGGGATTGACACCTTAATGCTGAAACCTTTATAGTCCTTATAAAGTTCCAGAACTTCATCTATTATAGCAGTAAGATTTGTCGGAGTCTTTTTTATCTCCGGCATTTTCCCAAGGCGTGAAACATCATCTACGAACCTCTTAAGGCTGTCAACCTGCTTTACTATTGTTTTTGTAGAAGGCTCGAATATTTGGTCGAAATCCTTATCTTTTTGCTCCCATTTTTTTAACAGCCTCTCTGCTGAGAGCTTTATCGGGGTGAGCGGATTTTTTATCTCATGAGCCATTCTTTTTGCAACCTCTTCCCATGCAAGCGCCTTTTGTGCCTTTATCGTATCGGAGAGGTCATTAAAGACTACCAGAAGACCGATGGGCGTTGAGGCGTCGTCCCTCAGCGTGGTGACAAAGACCTTCAATATAAGATTTTTTTCTCCGACAACGGCCCTTACCTCTTTATTGTTGGTACCGTAGAGGTCTTTAATTATTATTCCATTAATGAAGCTATGAAGTTCTTCGGATGTAATCTTTGACATCAATTCCCTGTAATTTTTATTTTTGACTTCTGTCGAATTTATGTTCAGTATGGAACACGCAGCGTTATTGATGGTCAGTATACTGCCTGCAATGTCGAGGAAGATAACGCCTGAGTTGATATTTGCGAGTATATTTTTCATCTCTGCATAAGCCTTCTGGAGAGTTTCTTTCCCGCTTTTCAGTTCGGATACCATGTGGTTAAAAGAATTTATCAGGAGCCCTATCTCGTCTTCCCTGCTGAGGTTGAGGTGCACATTCAGGTTTCCGGCTGCAACTTCTTCTGTGGCCTGCGCAAGGCTCTGGATCGGATTTGTGATGCCGTTTGCTATCCTCAGGGCCACCCAGAGAGACATAAATACAACAATTAAAGTAAAGAAGGCAAGTATCAAAAGGTAGTTCATCTTTAACGGGGTTTTCCAGGATTCCAATTTTATATAATCCTCATAAGCGCTCTTTATCTTTTCGACATTGACTGCAATATCTTTCGGCAGGCGGGTTTCTATAACTGCGATGCCTGTTAATTTCCCTCCGGCATATTCGGGAATGACAGCCCTTATAGTGTCTCCGTCTTCGCCGGATATGACCTCTGTGCCTTCCTTTCCTTCAAACCCGGCCTTAATAGTCTCTGTAGGATTCTCGGGGCTTTTATTAATGCGCGCTATTTTGTATTCGGGCGACTGGTTTTTATCGGACAGCAATGCCTTTGCAAGCCCCATTGTTTTTTGTCTTTCCACTTCATAAACTGCCTTTGCGACTTCCATAGAGCTTGTGAGGGGCTGCCTGAACTGAGGGGTCAGAAGTTTATCTATATAATTCGTGACGAGGCCGCTTGCCACAAAAAATAAAATTGCCGCCGGTATGAATGTAAGCACGACAAACACGGCGACGATCTTTGTCTTGAATTTGTATCCGAGGATCTTTTGTTTTCTCTCGATGTACAGCTTGAAGAAATTTTTCCCGACAAAGAACATTAATATCAGCAGGGCAATTATGTTGAGATTGAGGAGAACCAGCAGGAGGACCCTTGTCAGGATGGATACGGTTTCGAGCCGGATGTAATGGATCTCGATTATAAAGGCAGCGACTATTGATATAAAAATGCTCAGCGATATGAGTCCGTTTCTGAGGTTTCTCATTTGGTGTGTCCTATGCGGAAGTTTGAGGAGTCTTTTATAATTTTAAACTCTTTTTCCGGCACGAAGAAGAATAAATATCCGATGACCGGCGGAAGCCTTCTTAATCTGGACTCGGCCGTTATCCTGACAAAGTAGTCGTCGGGATCAAGCTCCTTTGTGTTTGTCAGTTTCAGGTTGCTGATGTTTAAAGACCATTTTAATAATGAATCAAGCTCGTTGAATCTTTTTTCCACTACTGTCATCCCATGCAATGAAGTGGCTACAAATTCTTTTTTAACCGGATCAGCCCGCAGTGTCTTTATAAATGTTTTTCCGAGAACAAACTCATCGGGCCACATATCCCATATCCTGAACAAGTCTATATAAAGCGTGATCTCCTTTACTATCCCGTTTTTTAAGTCCTGTATCTGTTTTTCGTCGAGGAGGATGCCTGTTGTGACAAGCAGCTCGTTATTTACGATTTTTATTTCAGGCCCGACTATCTCTGTGCCGCTTGACCGGGAAGGGTGAAATAATAGGCAATAAGCGAGAATTGAAAAAAAGAAAATAAACTGCCGGCTCTTATTCAGCAATTTAGACTTGACATCTCCTTGGGAAAAATTTATTGTTCATTATACCATAATAAAGACAGTGAACAGTGAATGGTGAATAGTGTCGGTAAAAAGAGAAACTTGCATTGAAAATCGACACTGACACTGAACACTGACACTAAAACAAGGAGGGTTTATGGAGATTAAATCCGTAAGAATAGATATTCCGGAAGGTTGCAATATGATACTGGGGCAGACGCACTTTATAAAGACGGCGGAAGACCTTTATGAGATTATAGCTACAACTGTGCCGCAGGCGCGTTTCGGCATTGCCTTTACAGAGGCCTCGGGCCCATGTCTGATAAGGACCGAGGGTAATGATAAAGAGCTTATTGATGCAAGCGCAAAAAATCTTCAGGAATTGGGAGCGGGTCATGTGTTTTGCATACTCCTGAAAGATGCGTATCCTATAAACGTTCTCAGCCGGATAAAAGATTGTCAGGAGGTCTGCGGAATATTCTGCGCAACAGCAAATCCCGTTGAGGTTATCCTGGCGGTTACGCCGCAGGGCAACGGGGTAATGGGGGTTGTTGATGGTTTTGCGCCTAAGGCAACAGAGACCGCAGAAGACAAGGCTCACAGGAAAGAATTTTTAAGAAAAATAGGGTATAAACTATGAGAAGAGGCAGGGGCGGAGAAGCTAAATGCCCTTTTTGCGGGCGGTCGTTTGAAAGTCCCCGCGAGATAAAGGCTGAATTCGGGAATGTCTTCACCGGCGGGAAATGCGAATGCGGGGCAGTGTATGTTTTCGACCGCTCGGGACATAATCTCGGAGATGCATATGTTGACGGACTTGTATTTGCCTGTAACGGCGACTGGGAAGCTGCCTGGAAATTAATCCCTGATGTAGATTACACTATAAAGCCGTTTTATTATGACAGGGAAACGCATCAACTGAATGAGGGGGGCAGGAGGGCCGGCCGCTCCATGGAGAATTTTTTATTTATCGCATTAAATAAAAAAGAAGAAAGACAATAAACCATTGATAAGTAAATATGATTTATTAATAAAATTTATTTATTTGACCGAAGCAGTGCAGATGTATTAGTGTTTATAGCCTAATTTTAAAAAGATTAAAGAGACCGGAAATCAAAAATAACAGGAAGCTTGTAACAATAAGTTTAGGTCTCGTCCAAAAATAAGGCAATTGATGTTCATCGGATTAATCGGGGAGATTTCTCCCATAACGGAAAATTTTTAACAAAAGAAGGAGGGACGTAAAATGCCAATGATGGATTTTCAGGGAAAACAGGTCGAGGTTGATGACGACGGCTATATTATTAATCTTGATGACTGGACCAAGGAGATGGCTGTACATTTAGCGGGTCTGGACGGCATCACACTTTCAGAGGCTCACTGGGAGGTTATCAACTTCCTGAGAGATTATTACAAGCAGTATCAGATTGCTCCGATGATAAAGATCCTCGTTAAAGAGATCGGTAAGGCAATGGGGCCTGAGAAAGGCAACACAAAATACCTCTATGAGCTGTATCCGGGCGGACCTGCAAAACAGGCGTGCAAGTATGCAGGGCTTCCAAAACCAACCGGTTGCGTATAGTTTTTAATTAACGTTTAGATCGGCGCCCGGCGATATTGCTCGCCGGAGCGCCTTCTTAAACTTTGACTCCCTCGAAAAACGAGAGGGTATCCTTGCTGTATACGGCATTAGGTTTTCTTTACTTTGAATAATGTAAGGAGTGGCCTGGAAGATAAATGATGCTCAAGAATCTCCTGTCAGAAAAGAGAGCCGCTATTTTGGAAAGGTGGCTCGACATAATATTAGAAAGCTACCCTGCCGACACTTCAAATTTCCTCAGGCAACAAAAGAACCGGTTCGCTAATCCTGTGGGGGCTGCTATTTCCCAGGGTATAAACGGCCTTTTTGAAGAACTCCTGAACGGCAAGTCTTCCGATGAGATTTCTCCCTTTCTCGACAATGTTATAAGGATAAGGGCTGTCCAGGATTTTACCCCCTCAAAGGCTGTTTCTTTTATTTTTCTTCTTAAGAAAGTGATCCGGGAAGTTTTGGAGAAGGAAATCTCGGAAAATCGTTTCTCCGACGAGTTATCCGCGCTCGATGCCGATATTGATAACATGGCCATGGAGGCCTTTGATATCTATGTCAAATGCAGGGAAAAGCTTTATGACATTAAGGCAAACGAAGTGAGGCGCATGACTTTCAGGCTTTTGCAAAGGGCCAATCTGATATGTGAGCTCTCCGAGCAGGAGCAGGAACTTATTGACATCAAGAATCTTAACGTAAAAAGAAAAGAGGTAACGAAATGAAAATCTTATTTCCCTTCTTTGCAGTTATCGCGCTGATTCTGCTTGCCTTCGCAGGGATAAAGACGGCGAATATGCAGTTCCTATTCGGAGTAGTTATCCCCTACGCAGCGCTCGGCATATTTACGCTCGGGGTTATCTACCGTGTCGTGAAATGGGGGACTTCGCCTGTGCCGTTCCGCATCCCCACAACCTGCGGGCAGCAGAAGTCTTTGCCGTGGATCAAGCAAAATAAAATTGAAAACCCGTCCGGCTCTCTGGGCGTCATCATCAGGATGGCGCTTGAAGTCCTTGTTTTTCGTTCCCTGTTCAGGAATCTGAAGACTGAACTGAAGGAGGGCAAGGTTGTCTATGGCTGGGAGAAATGGCTCTGGATGGCAGGCCTGGCGTTTCACTGGTCCTTTCTCATAATTTTAGTAAGGCATTTCAGATTCTTTATGCAGGATGTGCCTTCCGTCATTAAGATAATCGAGAGCCTTGACAGTTTCCTGCAGGTAGGCGTGCCGCTGCTATACCTAACCGATATAATCCTCCTGCTGGCCGTGACCTATCTCTTCATCAGAAGGGTTTATCTCCCGCAGATAAAATATATATCCCTTGCCGCCGATTATTTCCCGCTCTTCCTGATACTCGGCATCGCCGTTACCGGCGTGCTCATGAGGTATTTTTTCAAGGTGCATATCGTAGGCGTAAAAGTCCTGGCTATGGGGCTTGTCAGCTTTACCCCGAGCATTCCTGAGGGGATAGGGGCTTTGTTTTATGTGCATCTGTTCCTGATCTGTGTTTTATTCGCATATTTTCCGTTCAGCAAGCTGATGCATCTGGCAGGGGTCTTTATGAGCCCGACGAGAAATCTTGCGAATAACAGTCGCGAGGTCAGACATATAAATCCATGGAATTACCCTGTCCATGTTCATACGTATGAAGAATACGAAAACGATTTCAGGGATAAAATGAAAGCGGCTGGATTACCAGTCGAGAAGGAGTGAAGATGGCGGCAAAACTTCAGAAACCGGAAGAACTCTTAAAGATAGATTACAACAAGCCGGGCAATAAAGACTGGATGGACACCCCTGTTGAGTTCAGAGAAGGCATGTTCTGCTGGGGTGCAAAAGGTAAAGACCTTAAGACTCTCGAACTTCCCAATGCACGGGACTGGTCGCCTAAGGAAGAAGACTGGAAGCTTCCGGAGAATTGGAAGGATACGATTCTGGAAGCCTTGGCAGACCGGCTCAGCAAGTATCGTTCTTTCAGGCTTTTTATGGATATATGCGTGAGATGCGGAGCCTGCGCCGACAAGTGCCATTTCTTTATCGGAGGCGGAGATCCCAAGAATATGCCTGTCCTCAGGGCAGAGCTTATGAGGTCTGTATACAGGAAATATCATACCACAGGCGGCAAGATATTCGGCAAGACAGCCGGGGCCAGAGAACTTACGCTTGATGTGCTTAAGGAGTGGTGGTATTACTTTTTCCAGTGCACTGAATGCCGCCGCTGCTCTGTTTTTTGTCCTTACGGCATTGATACCGCTGAAATCACGATGATGGGAAGGGAATTCCTGAACCTGCTTGGCCTGAACACAGGCTGGATTTCAGGCCCTGTGGCAAATTGCTATATGAAAGGAAATCACCTCGGTCTTGAACCTCATACGATAAAAAGCAGTATAGAATTTTTCCTTGACGACATCGAGACCGTAACAGGCATAAAGATAGAGCCGACGTTTAACAGGAAAGGCGCCGAGATACTCTTTGTTACCCCTTCGGGAGATCTTTTCGCAGACCCCGGCACTTACACTGCCATGGGTTATCTTATGCTTTTCCATGAACTCGGGCTTGACTACACATGGAGCACTTATGCCTCCGAGGGAGGGAACTTCGGCTTCTTTACATCTAATGAGATGGCCAAGAGGCTTAATTCAAAGATATATGCAGAAGCAAAGAGGCTCGGCGTGAAATGGATCCTCGGCGGAGAATGCGGACACATGTGGAGGGTTCTGAGCCAGTATATGGACACATGGAACGGACCTGCTGATTTTCTTGAGGTACCGAAATCGCCGATAACCGGCACTGTATTTGATAATGCAAAATCCACAAAGATGGTTCACGTCACTGAATTTACCGCCGATCTCATAAAGAACGGCAAACTTAAACTCGATCCGAGCAGGAATGACCATCTGAAGGTCACATATCATGACTCCTGCAACACTGCGAGAGGAATGGGTCTGCTGGAAGAGCCCCGTTATGTTCTCAAAAATGTCTGCAACCATTTCTACGAGATGCCTGACAATACAATCAGGGAGCAGACCTTCTGCTGCGGCAGCGGCACAGGCCTGAATGCCTCTGAAAATATGGAATTAAGGATGAGGGGAGGCCTCCCAAGGGCCAATGCCGTAAAACATGTCCGCGACCAGCACGGCGTAAACATGCTGGCTAATATCTGCGCAATTGACAGGGCTACACTGAAGGCCTCTATGGAATACTGGGTTCCTGATGTGTCGGTCTGCGGAACACATGAACTCGTGGGCAATGCCCTTGTTATGAAGGGGGAGAAGGAGAGGACGCAGGATCTGCGCATGGAGCCCCTTCCGGGAAAGGAGGGTAAAGAATAATGTATGACAGCGGAAAAATAATCGTCGGTCTTCTTATCTTCATAGCGCTGGTGACTTTTCCTTTTTATAACAACATTGGAAAGGTCAATGCCAAGCCCGAGCTGAAGCTTGATACCCCTGAAATCCAGAAATTGCCCGAGCAGGAAAGGAAATGCGTTGAGTCTAAGGAATTTATGAGGGGTGGGCACATGCAGCTCCTGGATGACTGGAGAGATTCTGTTGTTCGCGATGGAAGCCGGATTTATACAAGCTCCGCTCATAAGACCTTTAATATGAGCCTTCAAAATGAATGCATGAGATGCCATTCGAACAAAAAGGATTTTTGTGATAAATGCCACAATTATATGGCAGTAAAACCTTACTGCTGGGATTGCCATATCGCGCCGAAGGAGAACAAGTCATGAGCATAAACAGAAGAGAATTTTTAAGATTAGCCGGAGTCTCCGCTCTCGCCGGTGTTGGAGGCGTGGCTGTGTTTAACAAGCTCCAGAACAACGCGCTGGAGGCGTCTGAATTTACTGCCGGCCCCAATGCCCTTAATGCAAAGAGATGGGCTATGGTGGTTGATATGAGCAAATTCAAAACACCTGAGGATTACAAAAGATGCATGGACGCATGCCATAGTACTCATAATGTCCCTAATTTCAGCAATCCAAAGGATGAAATTAAATGGATATGGCCGGAGAAATTCGAGCATGCATTCCCCGGGCAGGAAAATCCATATATGAATGAAGAAACAAAAGAGAAGTCTTTTTTGCTTCTCTGCAACCACTGCGACAACCCTCCCTGCGTAAGGGTATGCCCGACAAAGGCTACATTCAAGAGAAAAGACGGCATAGTGATGCAGGATATGCACCGATGCATAGGCTGCAGGTTCTGTATGGCTGCCTGCCCCTTTGGAGCAAGGAGCTTTAATTACAGAAATCCTCGCGGCAAGGACGCAAATGGCCAGCCCTTAATCAAAGAAGAAAATGCAGCATATCCTACAAGGACGATAGGTGTTGTTGAAAAGTGCACTTTCTGCACGGAAAGACTTGCCGTAGGCAAACTGCCGGCATGTGTTGAGGTTTCAAATGAATTTTCAAAAGGCGGGCTTGTTTTCGGCGATCTGGATGATCCAGGCTCAGAGGTCAGAAAGATCATCAGCGCAAAATACACCATCCGGCGCAAGTCTGAGATAGGAACGCAGCCCAGTGTTTTTTATGTGATAGGAGGTAATGACTATGCAATTGTCCCTGAGATTTTATAATCATAGATCACTCGGTATTCACCACATAACAGGAGGTAACGAATATGCTTGATAAGGCATTAAAGGGGAGTCGGGGATACTGGGGTTGGCTGTTTTTTTTGATGGGCATTATGGGGGCAGGTTTTCTTGCCTATCTTTACCAGTTTAAAAACGGCTTGGGAGTAACAGGCCTGAGCAGGGATATCTCGTGGGGCCTGTATATAGGACAGTTTACATTTCTTGTCGGAGTTGCGGCCTCTGCAGTGATGCTCGTCATACCCTACTATCTGCATGACTATAAGAAATTCGGCAAGATAGTAATACTTGGAGAGTTCCTTGCAATATCTGCTGTTATCATGTGCATGCTGTTCATCATGGCGGACATGGGCCAGCCTATGAGGGTCATGAACATATTTCTGCATCCGACCCTAAACTCGGTATTGTTCTGGGACACCGTAGTCCTTAACGGGTATCTCTTTTTGAATATAATCATAGGCTGGATTACACTTGAATCAGACAGCAAGGGCATAAAGCCCCCGCAGTGGATAAAGCCTTTCATTTATCTCTCCGTGCCGTGGGCAGTCAGCATCCACACAGTGACGGCGTTCATATATGCCGGTCTTCCGGGAAGACACTTCTGGCTCAGCGCCATCATGGCAGCCAGATTCCTCGCATCGGCATTTGCAGGAGGTCCTGCGCTGCTCATTATCCTTGCCCTTCTGGTAAGGAAGCTGACCAAATTCGATCCCGGCAAGGAGCCTATTCAGGCTCTTGGAAAGATTGTCACTTATGCGATGTTTGCCAATGTATTTTTCCTCGGGCTTGAATTCTTTACAGCCTTCTACAGCGGCATTCCGGCGCATCAGCACTCTTTCCATTATCTGTATGCAGGTCTTGACGGCTACAATAAGCTTGTTCCATTAATGTGGACCTCGAGCATACTGGCTGTAGTATCCCTTTTTCTCCTGATATTTCCTTCATTCAGGAAAAAAGAGGGAGTTCTTGCCTTTGCCTGCGTGTCGTTGTTTATTTCCTTATGGATAGACAAGGGCTTCGGCCTGGTTATCGGCGGATTTGTGCCGAACATGTTTGAGAGGGTAACGGAATACTGGCCGACGATTCCTGAGACGATTATAACCCTCGCAGTCTGGGCCACAGGGTTCTTTGTCCTTACAGTCCTTTATAAGATTGCAGTTACAGTAAGAGAAGAAACAGCAGGGATTGAGATAGAACACTGATTTAGGGCCAAGATACAGATTGTGTTATTTAGGGCTTATTTCAGAAGTGAAATAAGCCCTTTTTGTTTTTTAACCGGAATAACACAAATATTGCTCAAAGATTTTTTTAACTCAATATGTATGCGGAGAACAGACAGTCTCAAAATTTTTTTCCCTTGGTGGATTCGTCGCAGGGCTATTAAGAGGGTTGAGAAAAGGAGATGAAAAGTGTTATTGCAAGACCTGACCCCACATGATGACCCCTTTTTGGCAGTCGGACATGTTCTGCACCTCTTGCAGGATATGGCTGTGCCTGCGCACACAAGGAATGAGGGAATGATCTATGCGAATTAAGTATATCTGTTTGGCAATGGCTGTATTGTTTCTTGCTGCATGTGGTTACAAACCAATAACCGGCACAGTCGTAGATGCTGAGACAGGGAAGCCGATTGAGGGAGCTGTAGTTCTTGTGGAGTGGACAAAGGCGGAAGGGGTGCCTGGACTTACAAGCACGAAATCTTTCAAGGTTATCGAGAAACTCACGGATAAAGACGGAAAGGTGACCATTGAAGGGATTTCTGATATCTCTGTGGATCCGCCTGATTTGACTGTTTATAAGAAGGGATATGTGGCATGGAATAATGAGAGTATCTTTCCGGAATATAAAAAGAGGACTGATTTCAAGTGGAAGAATGGGTATGTGTTTAAACTTGAACGGTTTAAGCCGGAGTATAGTTATGTGGAACATACTTCTTTTATTCATAGTGCTATCAATTTGGGGCTTGGTGAAGGCAAAAAGC
>SCSY01000206.1 GCA_004298625.1 Nitrospirota bacterium
TTTCAAACCTTATCCCATTCTCTTCAAAAGGCGCAATTGCTGTTTCAGGAGACTGGAAATATACTACGCCCTTATCTGTATCAGGGTTAAGCATGCCGATAGTAATTACCTCACCGGTCAGGGGATAAAAAGACAGGCTCTCTTTAACGTCTTTTTCGTCTTCTTCTGTCTCTGCCCATTTGAGCAGATATTCCTGCGTCCCCTTGTCAAGGGAATCGAAGTCTTTTCCAGCAGTCTCTATGTCAAAAATAATACGGGACATTTATTTTAGCGTGTAGCGTATAGGGGGTAGCGTGTATCGGAACTCATTAGCGTCAGTTCCTACACGCTATACGCTGCTCCCTACCCGCTTCCTTTTTATGATGCCTTCGGCAGTTCCTTAAACACCTTCCAGGACTTAAGAAGGTCAATTGCCCTTTGAAGTTGAACGTCTTCCTCTTCGCTGACCTCTATAGGCGCCATTTCCTCGGGTTCTTTTGGCTTTTCCACATCTTGGTCAAGGTCATTCTTGAGATGTCTCTCAAGGTCTTTCTCGCGTATAACGGGATGTTCTTTTGCCCCATTTTTTGACTCTACCTTCACGACAATATCAGGCACTATGCCTGTTGATTGAATAGAAATCCCTTTTGGAGTATAGTAGCGCGCAGTTGTAAGCCTGAGCCCCGAGCCGTCACTGAGAGGTATAACGCTTTGCACAGAGCCTTTTCCAAATGTCTGAACACCCAGCACGACAGCCCTGTTCCAGTCCTTAAGCGCGCCCGCTACAATCTCTGATGCGCTGGCGCTGCCCTGATTGACGAGCACGATCATGGGCATGGTCTTAAGCGGCTGTTTTTTGTCTTCCCCGGATTTAACAGCTTCAGCCTCTTCGCCTTCTGTGCGGTATTCTGTTTTCTCTCCTGATCTTCCTTTTATGAATACAACAACCTTGCCCGGCGGCAGGAATTGACCTGAAACCTCAACAGCGCTGTTCAGAAGTCCGCCAGGGTTATTCCTGAGGTCAATGATAAGAGAAGTCACTCGTTCTTTGGCTAGCACGGCCAGCGAAGTTTCAAGGTCAGATGATGTCCGCTCCTGGAACTGGCTGATCTTTACATAACCTATGTTGCCTTCTATGACCTTCGCCTTCACGCTCTTTACTTTTATTATATCCCTGACAATTGTGAAAGCCTTTGTGTCTTTCCATCCTTCACGCAGGATTGTAATTACGACGGCCGTCCCCTTGGCTCCGCGCATCTTGCCGACCGCGTCATGCAGGCTCATATCTTTTGTAAGCTCGCTGCCGATCTTTATTATCTTGTCGCCTGCCTTTATCCCTGCAATGAAGGCAGGTGTGTCTTCAATAGGAGCTATCACCGTAAGGGCTCCGTCTTTTATGCCTATCTGTATGCCGAGTCCGCCAAATTCACCTTTTGTGTCAACCTGCATCTCCTTATATGCCTCAGGCGGCATAAAACCCGAATGAGGGTCGAGCGAAGAAAGCATCCCTTTTATGGCCCCGTAGATCATGTCTTTTATCTTCACGTCTTCGACGTAGTTTCTTTTTACGATAGAAAGCACTTCCGTGAATATCTTAAGGTCCTCATAGCCCTCCGCCTCTGCATTAACAATGCCGACGGATAATCTTCCTATGAGGATGCCGCTTATTGCGGTAGTTAATATAAGCGCTAATATTAAGAGCAGCCTTTTCTTTTTCATCACCTTTATCTCCTCCAAATCTATCTTACCCCTTTCAGCGCC
>SCSY01000207.1 GCA_004298625.1 Nitrospirota bacterium
GGAGTAGCGCTTGGGCTTCTTTTTAAGGTCTATCCCATTTATGCCTCAATACCTGTTGTGCTTTTGGGCGGATACGGGATTTTGAAGCTTATGGAAAGGGCGCGTCTTTACGGAGATGCGGCAATAGGCATTATATCAGCCGCGGGAATAGCAGTCGGCGTGCTTATAGCAAGCATTGCGGGGGGCTTTAATGTTGATCTTTTCAGCTATCTGTTCGGGAATATACTTGCCGTGAGCCGTGAAGAGGTTGTCCTTTCGGCAGTCATGTCCCTGGTCGTGCTCGTAATAATCGGTTTATTTTATCACGAGCTTATCTCTGTAACCTTTGACGAAGACCTTGCAAAGGTGTCGGGCATTAAGACAAAGGCCGTTAATACGCTCCTTGTGATGCTTACCGCTGTTACTGTAGTGCTTGCGATGAGGCTTGTAGGCGTGATGCTCGTTTCCGCGCTTCTGATACTCCCGGCTGTTTCTGCCTTTCAGGCGGCAAGGAGCTTTAAAAGCGCGATATTCCTATCGTCCGCTTTCGGAGTGTTGTCTGTGCTTGCCGGGATATTTATCTCTTTTTCATGGAACCTGCCTGCCGGGGCAACGATAGTCCTGCTGAACATAGTGATATTGGCTGTTGTTTTTCTTTTTAAGAAATTGAGAGGATAGCCTTATTGGGATCGGCTATTCCGTCCAATTCAGTTCATAGACAATTTCCCATGAATTATCCGGCAGGATCGCTTTGGATTTTTCGACAACTGTCAGGTTCTTTCCGCCTGCCATCTCAACAGCTTTTTTCGAATAACCCAGACATGCAGGATATATCCAGTCAAGGAATATCTCCGGCAGTGTGAACTTCAAAATAGCATGACTCTTTTCAGACAGAGGCACCTCAACATCTCCGGAATCAAAAAATCTGATCCATAGCCTTGGATAGTTCTTTATGACGAATGAGGGGTCGGCAAACCTGAAGAACAGCTTATAAAGGATATTCAGGCTTCGGTCCGCTATATATTCGTATATGCCGGTTGTTTCTGAATCTTCGCGTTTCTCCAATAGTTTTGTCAGCGCATAGATCAGTGATTTGAATATCCTGAAAGGGTATATCTCATGAACCAGGGGCGAGCCCATCCATATCGCTGATTCTTCGGGCGATAACGAAGCCATCAGGCTTTTCCAAACGACTTCGCCGTATTCCCTCTGTATAAATTCCTTTGCGTAAACAAAATTAGGCCCCTTTGCCATTACTTCCTTCATGAACTCTCCTTTCGGAAGATATTATTTTAGAGGATAGCACATTAAGCTTTTGATTTTTAGCTCCTAAATCTAATAATATAGTATACACATGACGAAGGAGAAAGAACAAAAAAGACCGGGCTGGGATGAATATTTCTTAGGAATCGCCAAGGCAGTTTCTACGAGGGCCACCTGCCTCAGGCGAAAATACGGCGCGGTAATAACAAAGGATCATATCATCGTGAGCACGGGCTACAACGGCGCTCCTGCTGGCATGAAAGACTGTCTCGATGTCGGGAAATGCACAAGGAAGGAGCTTCAAATTCCCCATGGTGAGAGATATGAACTCTGCCACAG
>SCSY01000208.1 GCA_004298625.1 Nitrospirota bacterium
TCCCGTAAGGGCGGATGCAATGGAAGTTGCCATTGTTATTCCTGCCGAGGGGCCGTCTTTGGGTATTGCTCCTGCAGGGACATGGATATGCAAATCCGTTTTAGAAAATATCTCATCTTTTATTCCAAGCGTGGAGGCCTTGGACCTGACATAGCTCAGGGCTGCCTGTGCGGACTCTTTCATGACGTCTCCGAGTTGCCCTGTAAGCGTGAGATGCCCTTTTCCCTTCATGGTCGTAGCCTCGACATAGATTATATCGCCGCCTGCCTCTGTCCAGGCAAGGCCGGTTGCAACGCCGACCTCATCTTTTTCCATCTCCTCTTCAGGCAGATATTTCTGGACGCCGAGAAATCTGTGAAGATTTTTTGCCTTTATGATAAATGTCTTTTGTTTGCCTTCCGCTATTTTCTTTGCAACTTTTCTACACAGGTTGGCTATTTCACGTTCCAGGTTTCTGACGCCCGCTTCCCTCGTATACTGTGATATCGTCATTAAAACAGCCGGGTCCGTTATCTTCAAGGTCTTATTTGTTATGCCGTGCTCTTCAAGCTGCTTAGGGATAAGATAGTTTTTTGTTATTCCGAGTTTTTCCTCTGCCGTATAACCTGAAAGATGAATTATTTCCATCCTGTCCCGCAAGGGCCCGGGTATTGTATCCACAAGGTTTCCTGTTGTAATAAACATCACCCTTGAAAGATCAAACGGCACTGTGAGGTAATGGTCCACAAATGTGTTGTTCTGTTCGGGATCGAGCACCTCAAGAAGGGCGGATGAGGGATCGCCCCGGAAGTCCATGCCTATCTTGTCTATTTCGTCGAGCATGAATACGGGATTGTTTGTGCCGGCGGTTTTTATCCCCTGTATTATCCTGCCGGGCAGCGCTCCGACATAAGTCCGCCTGTGCCCTCTTATTTCCGCTTCATCCCTTACGCCGCCCAGAGACATGCGTATGAATTCCCTTCCGAGCGACCTTGCTATTGATTTTCCCAGAGATGTCTTGCCGACGCCTGGAGGGCCTATGAAGCAGAGAATCGGCCCCTTCATTTTTTCTTTTTTCAATTTTCTTACGCTCAGATATTCAAGGATGCGCTCCTTTACCTTTTCAAGGTCGTAGTGGTCATCGTCCAGCACCTTTTTGGCTGCCTTTATATCCAGGCTGTCTTTGGTTGATTTGGACCACGGAAGCTCAACCATCCATTCGAGATAGGTTCTGACCGTGCCCGCTTCAGCGCTGTCGGGGTGCATCTTCTCGATGCGCTTGAGCTGCTTTTCCGCCTCTTTCCGCACCTTTTCAGGCATCATAGCCGCTTCAATCTTCTTTTTAAACTCTTTTATCTCCTCGGTCCTTTCATCTATATCGCCGAGCTCTTTTTGGATGGCCTTTAACTGCTCTCTCAGAAAATACTCTCTCTGTGTTTTATCTATCTCGCCCCTTACTTCGGTCTGAATCCTCTGCTGGACCGTCAGGAGCTCTGTCTCCCTGTTCAGGATCTCGCTGACTTTTTTTAAGCGCTTAACATTGTCTGTTATCTCAAGCACTGCCTGAGCCTGCTCTGTCTTAAGGCCGATGTTGGATGCAATAAGGTCGGCAAGTTTTCCGGGGTCGTCCAGGTTTTCGATAACGATCATTATATCGGGAAGGATCGTCTTGCCGAGAGAGACCACCTTGTCTATCTGTTCCCTTACAGTCCTCATAGTCGCTTCTATTTCAATCGTTATTTCTTCCGGTTTTTTATCAATTATTTTTTCTATGCCTGCCGTAAAGAACGGCTCTGCCTGAGAAAACTTTATCGCCTTTGCCTTGGCCAGTCCCTGCACAAGAACCTTGACCCTTCCATCCGGCAGTTTGAGCATGCGCATTATAAGGCCGACCGTGCCTGTAGAATACATTTCTTCAGGCAAGGGATTCTCGGCATTAAGGTCTCTTTGAGTAAGAAGCATGACCATCTTGTTTGTATTCAATGAATGCTCTATAGCCTTTATGGACGCTTCTCTTCCTACAAAGAGAGGCAGGATCATGTAAGGGAAGACAACGATGTCCCTTACAGGAAGCACGGGGAGGCTATCGGGAATCTCTATTTCTTTTTCTTCTTTTTCCGCCAGATTTGCCATTCTAAGCTCCTAACTATAATTTTATAACAGTTTTAGTATAAGTTGAATTCCGAATTTTTTAATGTGTTTTATTTTCATGATGGTTTTTTATTTTTCAATATATGAGCTATATCGAGCAGATATTTGCCGAAGGCCTCCGAGATCTCTGCGTTTTTCAATGCGAAGCTCACCGTTGCTTTAAGATAGCCCAGTTTGTCTCCTGCATCGTATCTTTTTCCTTTAAAGAGATAGCCGTAAAGGGTCTGTTTTTTGAGAAGTTCCCTCAGGGCGTCTGTAAGTTGTATTTCGCCTCCTCTGCCGGGAGGTAATTTTTCAAGGGGGCCGAATATCTCAGGGGTAAGAATATATCTTCCTATTATTGCGAGGTTGGAAGGCGCCTTTTCTTTTGAAGGTTTCTCGATGAGGTTGCTGATTTTATACAGCCCGTTGCCGGAATCCGTTCCTTCTATCACGCCATACCTGTGTATATCTTTCATGGGCACTTCTTCAACGGCCAGTATAGGGCTTTCAAGTTTTTCATAAAGCCGTATCATGTCCTTAAGAAGTCTTTCCTCCGGTTCTATTACGTCATCGCTCAGGATAACTGCAAAGGGTTCATCCTTTACAAAGGGCTTTGCGCAAAGTATTGCGTGTCCAAGCCCCAGCGCCGCCCTCTGCCTGATGTATGCAAAATTCAGATGATTGTGTCTTGTAATTTCCTCAAGGAGTTTTTTCTTATCGAGTTTCCTGAGATTTTCTTCAAGCTCATAAGCGGAATCAAAATGATCTTCTATGGCGCGCTTATACTTTCCGGTGATTATTATAAATTCTTCGATGTTGCACGCGATTGCTTCTTCTATCGCATACTGGATCATAGGTTTATCAACAATAGGCAGCATCTCTTTGGGCGACGCCTTTGTTGCAGGCAGAAATCTGGTCCCGAGCCCGCCAGCCGGAAATATAGCTTTTCTTATTTTTTTATTCATATATAATTATATAGTCACACTAATATAAACTAATATCATAAATTATAACACAGCGCAATGCTTGTTTTTTTTACTTCCAATAATATAAGATTTCCATGTCTTTTCTAAACAGACTGGAAAATAATAATAATTCTCTGTTAAAATTATAGCCGGCTTTTTTCTGGAGGGATAAATGGACTTTAGGGGACAGGTTGCTGTTGTTACAGGGGGCGCGAGGGGCATCGGAAAGGCAATAGCCGGCGCGCTTGCCGGAAAAGGCGTTAATCTTGTTATTGCCGACATCAGCCTTGAACAGGCAAAAGATACGGCTGCCGGGCTTGAAAAGCTCGGCGTAAAGACAATGCCGGTTAAGCTCGATGTCTCGAAATCTGGTGAGGTAATTAAAATATTTGAGGATATATCAAAGGAATTTGGTAAAATAGACATTTTGGTGAATAATGCAGGCATAACCAGGGACGGCCTTATAATGAGGATGAAAGAAGAAGATTGGGACGCCGTTATCAATATTAATCTGAAGAGCGTGTTCCTTTGCTCGAAAGAGGCGATTAAGGCAATGGCAAAACAGAGATACGGGCGGATTATAAACATAGCGTCTGTTGTAGCCTTTATGGGAAATCCCGGACAGGCAAACTACAGCGCTTCAAAGGCAGGCATTGTCGGCCTGACAAAGACTACTGCAAAGGAATATGCAAGCAGGGGCATAACCGCAAATGCAGTTGCGCCGGGCTTTATAACAACGGCAATGACCGAGGCCCTCCCTGAAAACGTTAAGGATGAGATGAAAAGGGCTATCCCGCTCGGTAGGTTCGGGACTGCGGAGGATGTTGCAAATGCGGTTGTTTTTCTTGCTTCGCCCGATTCCGGTTATATAACAGGACAGGTAATACACATAAACGGCGGAATGTATGTTTAAAAAAGTGTCAGTGTCAGTGGAGAGTGTCAGTAAAAATAATCTGCTGATGCTGTTCACTGATACTAATCACTGACACTAATCACTAATAAAATTGGAGGTGCTTAAATGGTTGACGAAAAAGTAAAAGAGATTATATCAAAACAGCTCGGGGTTAATCCTGCCGAGGTGACGCCGGAGGCGTCTTTTGTCGAGGATCTCGGCGCAGATTCTCTGGATACAGTTGAACTTGTAATGGCATTTGAAGAGGCTTTCAGCATAGAGATACCTGATGAAGATGCCGAGAAGATAACAAAGGTCAAAGACGCAATCGCATATATTAACAGCAAAAAGTCCTGATGGAAAAAAGAAGAGTTGTTGTAACAGGCGTGGGCCTTGTCACGCCTCTCGGGATTGGAGTCGAAAAAAGCTGGAAGGGTCTGCTTGAAGGCAGGTCAGGCATCAGAAGGCTTACCCATTTTGACGCTTCGGCCTTTGCAACTCAGATAGCGGGCGAGGTCGAGGGCTTTAACCCTGAGGACTATATAGAGCCTAAGGAAGTAAAGAAGATGGATCGTTTCATCCATTTTGCCGTTGCTGCTTCTGATATGGCGATGAAAGATTCGGGCTTAAAAGTGACAGGGGCCGATGCTGAAAAGGTCGGCGTTATAATCGGTTCCGGCATAGGCGGGCTTCCTGCTATCGAGCATTATCATTCTGTCCTGCTTGAAAGAGGCCCCAGAAGAATCACGCCTTTCTTTATCCCTATGCTGATTATAAACCTCGCGGCCGGACAGGTGTCCATGAGATTCGGCGCTAAAGGCCCGAATTCCGCAGTGGCGACTGCATGCGCCTCAGGAAGCCATGCTATCGGCGACGCCTTCAAGATAATTCAGCGGGGAGACGCCGAGGCAATGATTGCAGGAGGCTCGGAATCAGTCATAACGCCTCTCGGCATAGGCGGGTTCAATGCCATGAAGGCGCTTTCCACCCGGAATAATGAGCCTGAAAAAGCGAGCAGGCCCTTTGACAGGGACCGTGATGGTTTTATCATGGGAGAGGGCTCGGGCATAGTCGTGCTCGAAAGCCTTGAGAGCGCGCTTGCGAGGGGAGCGAGGATTTACGGGGAGCTTGCGGGATATGGCTTGACCGCAGACGCCTATCACATGACGTCCCCTGCGCCGGAAGGCGAGGGCGCAGCCCGCTGCATGAAGATGGCTCTTAAGGACGCGGGAATGAATCCAACGGATATAGATTATATAAATGCCCACGGCACATCCACAAAATACGGGGATGAGCTTGAGACCATGGCAATTAAAAATGTTTTTAAAGAACATGCATATAAAGTTGCGGTAAGCTCCACAAAGTCCATGACAGGCCATCTGCTCGGCGCTGCAGGAGGTGTGGAGGCTATCGTAAGCATACTTTGCATGAGAGATAATATTGTGCCTCCTACAATAAATCTCGACAATCCCGATCCCCAGTGCGACCTTGATTTTGTGCCTCATAAGTCCAGGAAGATGGAAGTAGGCTGCGTTATGTCCAATTCCTTCGGCTTCGGCGGCACAAACGCTTGCCTTATTTTCAAGAGATATAAAGAATAGTTATCCGGCTCATTTCAAGTTGGCAGCTTTCTAACTCCCCTACTTGGTTAAGGAGGGTGGTTTCCGCAGCGAGAGGTGAGGAGGCTATCTTAAAATCTAAAGTCCATGTTTGATTTCCATGTTATAATAGCAGCATGATCAATCGGGCAAAATTAATAGAAAGTTAGGGAGGTTAAGATGCCTTTGAAGAAAATAGAACTCTCATTTCCCTCTGAAGTTCTTGAGATGTTGGCAACAACTTATCAGGACAATGCAGATGTGATAAAAGAAGCTGCTGTGCTTGAATTATACCGTGAAGGAAAGATATCAAGCGGCAAGGCAGCCGAGATGCTCGGCATGGATAGGTTTGAGTTTATAAAATATGCCGGCAAAAAAGGTATACCATTTATACGAATAACCCCTGAAGAACTTGAAGAAGAGGTAAGACTTCTGGAAAAGATATAATGCCTGCTGTCTCTGATGCAAGCCCTCTGATCCTGCTTGAAAAAGCTGATTGCCTCCGGTTGCTCGAAAAACTTTTCGGAAAAATATTAATCCCTCCTGCAGTTGATAAAGAATGGCTTAGGCCGGGCGGGTATATTACGCCACAATGGTTGTCTGTAGTAAATCTTTCAAAAGATGCGCTTCATGTAGCCGAAGATATGTCTCAGAGAATTGATAGAGGCGAGGCTGAAGCCATAGCGCTTTTTTCCTCTGTGAAGGCTGATTGGCTTTTGCTCGATGACTTGAAAGCCAGAAGACACGCTATGTCTTTGGGCATCCCTGTTGTCGGGACATTAGGGATTTTAGTTGCAGCCCGACAAAAAGGCATGATTCCAAAACTTGCGCCTGTATTAGATATCTTAAAAAGCAGTAGGTTTTATATTTCTGACGAAACTTTTAAAAAAGCGCTCATGCTTGTTAATGAGGCAGATTAAGTCCTACACCGCACGTCGCTCCACTCCTCGCAATGACGGCAAACAGACTTTTTTCATCGGTCTCCTAAAGTTTAGATACTCTGCAACTTGTATGAGAGGGTTTATTACCTGCTATATATAGTATTTCACGTATTTGTATGCGATTGTTCCGCCTACAGCATCAAAGTTAGCATTAATCTGCTCTTCTGTATCAATTAATAAGTTTCTTGTATATGCAACTAAGTATACTGTAGCGGCAACTGCATCAATCCTTATGCCTTATGTGTGTTTCTGTATTCATTAGCGGGCTGGTCGTTGACTGTTACTTCGGCTATCGAATAAAAAAAAAAGAGGTTTGTATAAAATATTGATTTTTTTGTTGACAAACCCGATTTGTTATGATATAACATTAGGCAAGATGGTTAAACAGCCAACAGGAGAGACCCTAAAGATGCTCTTCTCATCAGCTATAAGAGCTGATCTGCTTGCGCTTCTTCTTAACAGCCCTGATGAAAAGTTCTATGTCAGGGAGATAGCAACCCTCATAAGAAAGAATCCTTCCGGAGTCAAAAGAGAACTCGATAACCTTGAAAAGATGGGGATAGTGTTTAGCCATAAGGTTGCGAATCTCAAATATTTTCAGGCAAATAAATTATCTCCCTTATTCTCAGAACTCAAAAACCTTATTGCTAAATCTCTTGGTTTGCCGGGAGCTTTGAAAACATTGGCCAGGAAATCAGGCGCTAAGGCAGCGTTCCTTTATGGCCCCTACACAGAGAGCGAAGATGCCGGCGCAGTTGACCTTTTTATAATCGGCGCAACATCCAACAATCTGGGAACAAGCCTGAAGGCGCTGGAGGAAGAGTTCGGCAAGAAGATTCATTATACACTGCTTGATGACTCGGAATATAAGGTCAAGAAGGAAAAAGGCGACGCCGAGTTGGAAAAACTGCTGTCAGGGAAAAAGATTACCCTGATAGGCAGGATATAAACTTTAAGCTTTCCCCTTAGGGGGATGGAGAGGGGGTGAACTATAATGGCAGCTAAGAAGAAAGCAGCAGCAAAGAAGAAAAAGAAATAAGGTTACTGTCAAGATTCTTTAGGGCTGGAGATCCGACTCTCCAGCCTCTTTTCCTCAGAGGCTATCCTTATAAGATACTGATTTTTACAAATAAATCAAGTACAATTTTGTAACTCCTTGAAAATACAGTATTTTTTATGAGTAAGTCAGCGCCGGGGCATGCTCAATATCTGTTACAATTTCCCAGCAATCCGGAGATGAGAGCAATTTCTTTACGAATTTAATGTTAGTGGAATGACCCGCCTTATTGGCTATAATATGTCCCTGTATCGGAAACCCTGCAAGCGAGATATCCCCAATAAAGTCAAGCACTTTGTGTCTTACGAATTCATCCTTGAATCTCAGGCCTGATTTATTCAATACCCCATCGTCTCCGAGAATTATGGCATTTTCCAGCGACCCTCCCTTTGCAAGGCCGTTTGCCCTCAGATATTCTACATCCTTTAAAAAACCGAAGGTCCTTGCCGGAGCCACTTCCTTTATAAAAGTCTCCTCATCAAGCTCGATGCTCAGCCTTTGCTCGCCGAGGAGGTGGTGGTTGAACTGTATCCTGTAAGTAATTTTTCTGCCTTCATACGGAAAGGCCGCAATCTCGGAATGCCCGTCATCGAGAACAACGGGCTTTATAATACGCAGGTAAGGTCTTTTTTTGCCCTGTTTTGCGATTCCGCCTTTCAGGATTACATCTATAAGTTCGGTAGAACTGCCGTCAAGAATCGGTATCTCGGAACCATCCAGTTCAATAAGGAGATTATCTATCCCCAGTCCTGATATGGCTGCAAGAATATGTTCAACGGTCTTTATTCTTGTGCCGTTTGAGCCGAGACTCGTTGCAAATGCAGTGTCTGAAACTGCGCCTACATGCGCCCGTATCATTACATTTTTGTCTTTTCTATGAAAAATAATGCCTGTATCCCTTGGCGCCGGTTTGAGCCGCACAGCGACATGATGGCCTGTATGAAGACCGATGCCTTCAAAGCCGACTTCCTGTTTTATGGTTCTTTGTAAACGCATGACCACATAGACGTATGCAAATAAAGTGCCAGATAAATCTTTTTTAAAATTGAAGGGTTATTATTGAAGCGTGTTGTTTATATTCATCAGATGTGTAATTATCAACACACTCTGAGGGTCGCAGGTCTTATGCTTCACCACCGACAACAATTTCAGGTATTCTGATTGTAGGCATTGCATCCGATACAGGCGCTCCCTGGCTGTCTTTGCCGCATGTGCCTATCGAGAACCCGAGGTCGGAGCCTACCATATCTATTGATTCGAGCACCTCGGGACCGTTCCCTGTGAGCGTTGCGCCGCGCACAGGCTCTTTGATCTTGCCGTTTTCTATCAGATAACCTTCCTGGACTTCAAATACAAAATCTCCAGTGACTGTGTTTACCTGCCCCCCGCCCATTTTTCTGACAAATAAACCATTTGGCGTTGATTTAAGGATTTCTTCGGGAGAGGATGCACCGGGGGCAATGAATGTATTGGTCATTCTCGGAATGGGCCTGCTGTGATAGGACTCCCTGCGGCCGTTGCCTGTTGATTTTGTCTTATCCTGCAAGGCAGTGTGCCTGTCATACATAAAATTGATAAGGATTCCGTCTTTAACAAGAACCGTTCTCTGACTGTGCGTGCCCTCGTCATCGAATCTGAAAGAGCCTCTTTTATTGGGCAGTGTCGCATCATCAATCACAGTAACAAGCCGGGATGCGACTTTTTCCCCCATTTTTCCGGAATAAACAGAAAGACCCTGATTGGCAAGGTCGGCCTCAAGTCCGTGGCCGATTGCCTCATGGATCATTGTGCCGCCTGCCTCAGACGATATGACAACAGGCATCCTTCCTCCGGGAGCCCGGCGGGCTGTAAGCATCATGGTTGCGCGCCGCGCTGCGCTTAACGCAAGCTCTTCGGGTTTTACATTCTCAAAAAGTTCAAACCCGATGAAGCCTCCGGCAGGTTCGTACCCTGTCTGGATTACTCCGTTATCGGATGCGATTACGTGGACGACCATAAGTGTATGAATGCGTTCATCCTCGGCTATAAAACCTTCCGACGTTGCTATCCGGACTTTCTGCACAGAGTCGCGGTATATGACAATGACCTGCTTTATCCTTTTATCAAAGGCGCGGGCAGTCATATTTGCAGTCCTCACAAGCTCTATCTTCTTATCCATTGGAACAGTTTCGGGCAGTAACTTTATCCCGAAATCCGTCTCCGGCTTTTGTTTTGTCAGGTCAAGGGTGATATTTTTTGAGGATTTGGACGCCTTTGTAAGGCTCTCTGCAACATCCAATAATGCCTTTTCAGAGAGGTCATTGCTGAAGGCATAGAAGGTCCTAAAGTTATGTATCAAGCGTATGCCGACGCCGGAATCTATTCCTGTGAATATTTTTTCTATCTTATCGTCTTCAAGCTGGATGGATGTCGGTTTCCTGTGCTCGACAAATACATCAGCGTATTCTCCGCCGGAAGAAAGGGTTTTTTTAAGTATTTTTTGGAGCAGTTCTTTATCAAGCATTAAATTTGTAATTCCCTGTGAGGTTGTATTATAACATCTCGCCATGAAAGAATAAACTTAGCACGGTTGATTTTTGAGTATGGATATTTTATGCTGTAAGATGGGTTTCGATAAGATATTCAATAACTTCAAAAATAAAAAAATACTCGTAATCGGCGATCTTGTGCTCGACCGCTATATATGGGGCAAGGTCAACAGGATCTCGCCTGAAGCGCCTGTGCCTGTCGTGGAGGTCACCCGTGAAAATTTTCTTTTAGGCGGCGCCGCCAATGTGGCATATAACGTTGTCAGCCTCGAAGGGCATGCAACTGTCTTTGGAATTGTCGGCAGGGACCGGGCCGGAAATATCCTCCAGGAACTTCTCGCGGAAAAGGGCATAGGCTGCTGTGTATTCGACGACCAGAGGCCTACAACGGTCAAGACAAGGGTGATAGCCCATAACCAACAGGTGGTGAGGTTTGATAGGGAAGACAAAAAAAGGGTCGGCGGAAAAACGCTCAGGGATCTCATGCAGTGCGCCAAGAAAGCTATTTCAGAACATGATGCAGTGATAATCTCCGACTATAAAAAAGGGGTTATCTCGTCGGAACTCACGGCAGAGGCCGTCAGGGCGGCAAGACCCGGAAATAAATTTATAGCTGTTGATCCCAAGACCGGGCATTTTCACTGCTATAAAGGCGTTTCATTAATAACGCCGAATCTTACGGAGGCGTCTCACGGCTCGGGGATAGAGATAAAAGATGAAAAATCGCTTATTAAGGCGGGAAAGACCCTCCTCAAAAAACTTCCGTGCAAGGCAGTTCTTATAACAAGAGGAGAGGAAGGCATGAGCCTTTTTGAGAAGGGCAATGTTATTCACATTCCGACCGTTGCAAGGCATGTATATGATG
>SCSY01000209.1 GCA_004298625.1 Nitrospirota bacterium
CTCAAGCCACGTGAGGACAAAACCCGTAATCCACAAAGGAATGCCGAGGAGATTTCTTAAAATAATAGTAGCCATTTGGCCGCCCTTTTCGCCCCACTGTCTGGAATACGCGGCAGTAAAGGCGCTTGCTCCGGCCAATACAAATCCAACTAATATGAGAGCTGTTGCTATCCCCATACCTTTCATGCCGAAATAAATAACCGATATATATGCGGCAGCAGAAGCTAACAGAAGATATATTACTGTATATATTATCGTTTTCATATCAATTCATCTGAAATGTGAATTCATCTTCGAGTCTGACAATATCTCTGCCTTCTATAACGATTTTCGCCTTTATCGTATACGACCCCTTGATCTTCATGTTTATGTCCGCTCCATAACCGCCATACATTCCCATGGTCATGGTACTGAAATCCTTCCCGTCAGGGTCTATAAGCAGAAATGCCACATCTCCGGGTACTATCTTCCCGTCAGGTTTTTGTATATATACCATAAGATGATTTGTTACATCAGCGCCCTTTTTCATGCCAAGGACAGAGTGTCCCTCCATCAGCTTCATCATTTCGCCCCGCTCGGATAAATTCAGAAGGTAATAAGTCAAAGTATACTCCTTGACGTTTGTCTGACGAATCTGTTTGCCGGGCCGTTCAATTGTTTTCCCGCCTGGTGAATCAGTCGTAATCAGGTTTTTTACGTAATTAACGAGGTTCCACCGCATATCCTCCGTCAAATCCTTATTGAAAGCCCGCATTGCGGTTCCCTTCACCCCAGCCGATATCGCATGGAATATTTCTCCATCGGTATCTCCATGAACATAAACAGCCTTGGCGAGAGCTAAGCGCCCGCCGGCTCTTCCTGCCTTACCGTGGCAGCCGATGCAATACCTTTCATAAAGCTCTGCACCTTTCTTAATTGTCTGCTCGTCCATAGGAATAGGATTTTTCACTTTTGCATGTTGCTTATGCTTATGGGGATGAGGCGTGTAAACATGTTCTTTTTCCTGCGCATATGTAAAACTAAAAATCATACAAAGCAGTAAGAATAAGGAAACGATTAATATCCTCATTGCAATTCCTCCCATGGGCTAATGGAAGATCACTCTTAAAAACTCCATATAGCCTTCGCTCATTTTAGGTATAAACATTGAAGTCTTTTCCAATATATCTCTTATATTCATCTCCGTATAATTCAATCATCTCATGTTCTTCTCTCTTTGACAAGCGGTAATAGACAAAAAGAAGCACAGAGAACATCGAGGCCGTAATTATGGTCGGCCATTGGATTAACATGCCTGCCATAATAAGAAAAAGTCCTGAATATTGAGGATGCCTTACCTATGCGTACGGCATTCCGCTACCTCCTTACTCTATCTATGTGCGTCGCATGCTATTTGCCGTGAAACCTGCCGGTATAGCCAACACCTCCCCTACGATGTTTGTCCTTTAAATCCAGGA
>SCSY01000210.1 GCA_004298625.1 Nitrospirota bacterium
TAAGGGAACAGGATTATATAGCCTACAACCGCCACTCCAAAGGCGGTGATAAGAACCGCTCCCGCTGCTATGTCTTTCGCAATGCGCGCCTTTTCGCTGTGTTCAGCGGATATTATGTCGACTAATGTTTCTATCGAGGTATTGAACATCTCTGCAAGAAGCACTGCTATCACGGAAAGAGAGATTATCAGGAATTCCGTGCGGGAGACGCCGAGGATATAACTTATAAGCAGTACAGCTGCAGCGGCATAGAAGTGATATCTCAAATGTCTCTGGGTCTTCGCAGCATGGAGTATACCTTCTATTGCAAAATTAGCGCTCTTTATCCATTGTCTCAAAGGCATATCAGCTATATTCTAAAGCATTAAGCCCTAATATCCAAGTATGAGAGTTGCAGCCTATTTTGTTTCTTCACAATCTCAGCCTTAAAGTATATAATAGTTGCATCCTATTTTGATTACAGGAGGTTTTATGAAGATATTTGAAGGAGAACTCCAGGCAAAGGGATTGAAATTTGCAATTGTCGTAAGCAGATTCAACGACTTTATTACAAGCAAGCTTTTGGAGGGAGCGAAGGACGCGCTCCTGAGGCACGGCGCAAAAGAGGACGACATAGATGTTGCAAAAGTGCCCGGTTCATTCGAGATCCCTTTGATTGCAAAGAAACTGGCGGCAAAAGGCGCATATAATGCAGTCATATGCCTCGGCACGGTAATCAGGGGCGCAACGCCTCATTTCGATTATGTTGCGGCAGAGGTCTCAAAAGGGATCGCAGCAGCCTCTATGGAGACAGGCGTGCCTATAGCATTCGGCGTTATTACCTCCGATACCATTGAGCAGGCAGTGGAGAGGGCAGGCACAAAGAGCGGCAACAAGGGATTCGATGCAGCTATAACAGCTATCGAGATGGCACAATTATTAAAGAAGTTATGAGTTTAAAGTTAAAAGTTAAAAGTTTTAAAACTCCTAACTCTCGACTCTCAACTCTTAACTTGTTTTTTATATTATGAAGCGGCGCAAGGCAAGGGAATACGTTCTGCAGTATCTTTTCCAGGCCGATTTCCTCGATAAGAAACAAAGGAAGAACGGGCTTGAACAATTCTGGTCGGACAAGAAAGAAGACCCCGAGGTCGCGGAGTTTGCAACAGACCTTATTAAGGGAACGCTCGCCAGGCTCGACGAGATAGATCCTGAAATAGAAAAGGCGGCGGAACACTGGGCGCCGGACAGGATGGCTGCCGTTGACAGGAACATCCTGAGGTTTGCGGTCTATGAGCTTATTTTCAGGCTCGACATTCCGTCTGCTGTTACAATAAACGAGGCGATTGAGATAGCAAAGAAATATTCTACGCTTGAATCAGCTTCATTCATAAACGGCATTCTTGACAAGATTGCCAGAAAAGTAAAAAAATAAATCCGCTTAAATGCCTTTTCCTGTGATTGAATATAAGCGGGGATAAAAGGGGAGACAGCATGATACCGAGATATACAAGACCCGTGATGGGAAAACTCTGGGAGCCTGAGAACAGGTTTCAAAGGTGGCTTGATGTCGAGATTGCGGTGTGCGAGGCATGGGCGGAGCTTGCTGAGATTCCTGTTGACGCGGTCGTAAAGATAAAGAAAAATGCGAGGTTCGATGTAAAGAGGATTGACGAAATAGAAAGTGTTGTTAAGCACGATGTTATTGCATTCCTCACGTCTGTTGCTGAAAATGTAGGGCACGAATCAAGGTTCATTCACAAAGGGCTTACATCATCGGATGTTGTTGACACAGCGCTTTCCCTTTTGATGAAAGAGGCGGCAGATATCATCCTTAAAGACATAAAAGAACTGATGGCTGTTCTTAAAAAGCAGGCATATAAATACAAAGATACTCCTGCGATAGGGAGGAGTCACGGAGTCCACGCAGAGCCGATGACCTTCGGCTTAAAATTTGCCCTCTGGCATGAGGAAATGAAGAGGAACGTTGTCCGGATGAAGAGGGCAAAGGATGCGATAAGCACAGGCAAGTTCTCCGGAGCTGTCGGCACATTTTCAAATATCACCCCAAAGATTGAGGAAAAAGTATGTAAAAAACTCGGGCTTAAGCCTGAACCTGTTGCAACTCAGGTTGTTCAGAGGGATAGGCATGCGGAATATCTTACAACCCTCTCTATTATCGCTGCATCTGTGGAAAAGATCGCGGTTGAGGTAAGGCATCTCCAGAGGACAGAGGTATTGGAGGCAGAAGAGCCTTTTGCAAAAGGCCAGAAGGGTTCATCGGCAATGCCGCATAAGAGAAATCCCGTAGGTTGCGAAAACCTTTCAGGACTTGCAAGGGTTGTCCGTTCAAATGCAATGGCTTCTCTCGAAAACATCGCTCTCTGGCATGAGCGGGACATATCGCATTCATCAGTGGAGCGCTTGATAATACCAGACAGCGCGATATTGGTTGATTACATGCTAAACAGATTGAAAGGAATACTCGACGGCCTCCATGTCTATCCTGACAGGATGCTGAAAAATATGAACCGCAGTTATGGGCTCTATAATTCCCAGCGCGTCTTGCTTGCGCTCATATCAAAAGGCATGAGCAGAGAGGACGCCTATGCGCTCGTCCAGAGAAATGCGATGCAGAGCTGGAAGAAGGGGATCGAGTTCAAAAAGTTGTTATTGAAGGATAAGGATGTCAAAAAACGCCTCTCGTCAAAAGAGATTGCAAAAATCTTCGACCTTAAATATTACCTTAAGAATGTGGATTATATATTTAAGAGGGTGTTCAGGTAGATTGACATATGAGCCTGCTACATTTCTACAGAAAACCTGCTCTCTCAGAGACTAAGAGGAAGAACCTTCTTTCGCTCACAAAGGCGAAGGTCTCTTCTGACATCAGAGACATAGAGACAGAGCACTGCTTCAATATAGAGGCAACAGCTCCTCTTACAAAGGAAGAGCTTAAAATCCTAAACTGGCTCCTGGCAGAAACCTTCGAGCCGAAGTGGTTTTCAGAAAGAAGCTTCTTAGCTGACAGCTATCAGCTATCAGCTTCTGTAATTGAGGTCGGTCCCCGAATGAACTTCACGACAGCATGGTCAACAAACGCCGTTTCTGTATGCCATGCATGCGGATTGAAGAAGATAATAAGGGTAGAGAGGTCGAGAAGGTATAAACTGACAGGCTATCAGCTATCAGCTATCAGCTATCAGCATTTTCTTGAATTCATTCACGACCGCATGACCGAGTGTCCATATCCCGATACTTTGCAGACATTTGAAACAGGGATAAAACCTGAACCTGCTTATGTGGTGCCTCTGATCGAGGAAGGCACATCTGCATTAGTAAGGATAAATACAGAGATGGGTCTTGGGCTTGATGACTGGGACATAGAATACTATTACAACCTGTTTGTAAAAGACCTTAAGAGAAATCCGACAAATGTTGAATGCTTTGATCTAAGCCAGTCAAACTCCGAGCATTCGCGCCACTGGTTTTTCAGGGGGAAATTAATAGTAGA
>SCSY01000211.1 GCA_004298625.1 Nitrospirota bacterium
ACTATATTATTGCCCTTTGCTTCTATGTCCTCGCCCTTGGAAAGCGTCCTGCCGGTTGCGTCACGTGTAACCAATATCTTACCGCCCGGAGTTTTCAAATATTTATCGTATCTGAGTTCAACGCCTTCAAGCGCCTGGTTATCAATTCCAACCGCGCCGATGATATGAGACGCCAGCCTTCCCTTCGGATAAAATCTCTTTGCGTCAGGCATGAAGCCGATCCCCTTTATGCCCATCCTCCTTATCCTCTCCGCGGCGTCGAGATTGAGTTTTCTTTCCACCCACGCAAATCTTCCTTTTGAAGAAAATTTCGCAAGTATTGCATCCGGTCTCCTGCCGGTTATCTTTGAAATGTCATAGGCAGCGGTCTGCGGTGACGCAACTGCGTCGGGATTGCAATACAATGATTCCACCTCAAGGTTCACTCCGAGTTCCCTTCCCCTCCTGTCGAATATAAAACCGCGTCTCACCTGTATGTCTTCGTGTTTGAGCTGCTGTATATTGGCCCTTTCAGAGAGCCTCCCGTGGTTAAGAACCATCAGGTCTACGAGACGTAAAAATACCGCAACAAAACCGAAGACTATTGCGGTATTAAGAATTATCGCCCTCTTCCTCATCAAATATCCTTTCCCTCTGTTTTTAGGGTTCCGATAATCGCCTCCCCTCTTGCTGCAAGTTGTTACCGGCAAGAGACGCTTTATACGGAGCAAGCCCTCTTTCCTTCTTTACATAAATCACCTTCACCCTGTCGGGAAAAACCAATCCGAGTTTTTCGTCACTTGCGCCCTTAACGTTCTGGAGGGACAGGAGACTCGCCCTCTCCGCCATAAGCATTTTCCTCTCTTTAAGGGCTGCCATCCTCTTATTATCAAGCTGGGCAATGCTGTACTCGACGGTCCTGACACCTGACCTGAGCCATACAATCGAGAAAATCCCGAATAAAATAAGCGCTACAGCCAAAGGGATTAAGACAAAAGAAAAAACACCGCTATGGCGATGCGCACGGGTCATCTCTTTTCCGCTCCTCTCAATTTTGCGCTCCTTGCCGAAGGATTAAGCCTGACTTCTTCATAAGAAGGGACCATCGGTTTTTTTGTCATTACAGTTAATATTCCCAATTTCTGATTGTCCCTCATAAAGTTTTTGACTATTCTGTCCTCAAGTGAATGATATGAAATAACGCAGAGCCTTCCCCCCCTTTTTAGAATTCCTGATGCTGCGTCAAGCCCTTTTTTAAGTTCATTCAGCTCATCGTTCACAACAATCCTCAATGCCTGAAAGGTCTTTGTTGCAGGATGAAGTTTTCCCCTTCCCTTATACACACTGCAAACAATATCCGACAATTCAGCGCATGTATTTATCTTTTTTTTCACCCTGTAATCCACTATTGCCTTTGCTATCTTGCGGGAAAGTCTTTCCTCGCCGTATTCCCACAAAATCCTGGCTATATTTTTTTCAGAATATCTATTGACAATGTCCGCTGCCGTTAAATCCTGCGCCTGATCCATCCGCATATCCAGAGGCTCTTCAGAAAGAAAGCTAAAGCCCCTCCCGGCAGTTTTTAGATGGAACATGGAAGTGCCGATATCAAATAAAATACCGTCAACCTCCGCAACCCCTGTCTCCACAACCAGCCTGTTGATCTCGGAAAACCTTCCCTTTTTCAGGACAACCCTGTTATCTGCGAGTCTGCTCAGGGCCATATTCAAGGTCTCCTCATCCCTATCAATGCCGATAAGCATGCCTCTGCCGATATGTTTGAGAATTTCTTCCGAATGACCGCCAAGCCCAACCGTTGCATCAACATATATCCCCCCGGACTCAGGTTTCAGCAACATAATCACCTCCCTCAACATAACAGGGAGATGACTCACCTTCACAGCAAACAACCTCTAAAGCCCGTAACTGACGAGCCGTTCTTCAACGGCTTTTTTATCTATCCTTGCAGGGTCTATCATTGCATCCCACTCTTTCCTGTCCCACAGCTCTATTTTGTCTATCTGCCCGACAATAACAATATCCCCGTTTATTGTTGCGTCTTCCCTGTGGGCAACAGGTATAAGCACCCTTCCCTGTCTGTCCAGTTCGGATTCAACAGCAGATGCAATAACCCTTCTCATAAAAAACTTTACTGCCTCATCCATCTTTGGCATAGCCCTTACCCTCTCCTCGAGCCTTCCCCATTCCTCCGATGGATATATATGGAGGCACCTGTCAAATGCAGCATTAACGATGTAAAGTTTTGAACTATAATTAGCAGAAATGATTTCCCTGAAAGGAGCTGGTATGATTATCCTGCCCTTTGGGTCAACTGTGTAATAATATTTCCCTGAAAAAGAAGGCACTTTCCCTCCACCTTCTACCACTTTTTACCACTAATATAGGGATTGAAGGGGGTCTTGTCAAGAAAAAAATTAACAAAATTGAAGGGTTATCTATATTTTGTGTCTGCCAAGCCTATCCACCACTATATATGGGTTATTGCCCACAACCAGAACAAGATACAAAAATGATGGATGCAGGAAAAATCAAAATCATGTATCATGAATCGTAAATCCCGCATCATCTTTATAAGGAGGCTCTATGAACCCTGTGCTTGAGGCAATTAAAAAAAGACGTTCGGTAAGGTCATACGAAAGCAAACCAATTCCAAAGGATACTTTAAACACAATCATAGAAGCGGCAAACCAGGCGCCCTCCGCGATGAACAGTCAGCCCTGGAGGTTCGTGATTATCGAGGATAAGGAGATGAAAAAGAAACTACTTCAGGCATCCCTGCCGAATGTAAAAAAGATATTGGAGAATGTGAAGGATGTCGACCCCGAGAGATATAAACTAATAATGAAGCGCTATGAAGAGATGGAAGACCCGATCTATTATTCAGCACCCTCGATAGTCTTTGTCATAGGCTCCGGAAGGTATGCGGACCATTCCTGCCCTCTGGCGTGCGAGAACATCATGCTCGCCGCGTATTCTCTCGGACTCGGAAGCTGCTGGGTGGGATTCGGCTCGATGGTCACGGACAATAAGGAGATAATAAATGCGCTTGAACTGAAAGATGACGAAAAGATCTTCGGCCCCATCCTCCTTGGATACCCCGGAGTCTATCCCGACCCTCCGCAGAAAAAAGAACCTGTGGTGAAATTCATATAGGACATATCTCAGTCAAGTGTCGGCATGTTTTGTAAAAAATTCTCTATGAAAGGTGTAGACCTGACAGTTGGGTTATGCTTTGCAATCATTCAAATCTTTCATCTCTGGACCGATGTCTTTCTTCTTCCCATTTGCGTTCTGACCTTATTTCTTCTTCAAACTTTATTTCTTCATTACATGCCCATTCAGCGACTATCGGGTTTTTGTGGGATTTGAGGCTTGAAAGAAGGCTTAATCGCTTCTGAAGAATATCTGCACGAGATCCGCTCCATGACATCGGCCTAAATGTCTTTTTCAATTCATTTAGCACGGAGATTATATCCGGCGCATTATCTATTATTGCTATCGATAGTGGTGTCCATTCAAGCTGGTTATCGCTCTCATTATGTCGATATGCAACAATAGAGGCTGCAATTATTGAATATCTGTTTGATGGATCGATTTCGCACCAATCGATAATGGCTGCATCCGATATTTGTGATAGGGGGTTGGACTCACGGTCTAAGTCATCTATAAAAACTCGTGTCATTTGATAACGAGCACTCTCATTACGGCCTAATAAAACATCCGGAAAGGCCTGCGGTTGTCTACGAGCTATGCCCTCCAAAAGATGAGTGTAATCCATCGAGTATATATTACGCCCTGAAAGCGCCTTAGCAAAGTTATTGCACAATCTATTGGCTGCAACTGCGCCCCCTTCATTCACTAAGCATGCATCAGCGATGTCACCTATCTCATAATCCATCCGGTATTGACGATTATGTTCGCGCTCATCAAAAACTATTTGAGACAGCAGTTGTTGTCCAACTGAGATTATTATGTCACTGTGTCCTAGCTTCTTCTCCTTGTTTCCATAAAGTCTCATATGCAAAATACTGATAGCAATGGCTAAGCCGTCGGGCTTTGATGCGATAATCATGAGAAGATCGCATAGGTTCTGATCACTTATGCTTTCATGAACTCTGCTATAGGCCAGGTTTCGGTACGTCCATATCGGAGCGATATCATTAGCAAGAGACTGTTTCAGCCTTTCTACACCTTGCTCATCGATTTCGACTGATGTCTGAAGCAAAGGGAAACAAACACCAAATACATCATCCGTAACTGCGTCATTAAGAATTTGCTCAGATAATTTGTGATTTACTTCTCTAAGAGAGTTAAGAAAGCCACAAAGGGCTTGGTAATTGCGTCTATCAAAATCCATAGATGATAGCTGACCTCGGAACTCTTGCCACATTGTCAAAGGTTCTAAGCACCCTTCGGCCAATCCCTGAGCAAAGTTATATAGTCTATGCCCGTCAACACTAACAATCTCAGGTAGTAATGTCTTGAAGATTAGAGCGTTACCAGCCACCTCTCTGCCAATTTGTCTAGTAGCCTTTCCAACTCTCTCGTATCGTTCAGTTATTTTTTCGTCATCTCCTTCTTCAGCGTCAACCAAATCCAGTGAGTTTCTACTGCTAGAAAGAGCATATGTTCGCGCTTTTTCAAGAAGGCTGCCCGGCTTCAACAATTCTTCTAATTTATGAAGACAAGAGAGCAGCTCTGTATCCATTTGTTTACCATTAAACCTGATAGTTGTTCGAACTGCTATATAACCCTCATTCCAAGACCCCTTATTAACAATGGACTTTGCAACTCCTTCAAGTTCATCAAACATACCGGCTCTTATCCAAAGCCCCCTAAATTTCTCCGCCAAAAGTATTTTTACTTTATAAGCAATCGGCTGATCAGATACCGCCAGTACCTCAGATAGTCTAATGAATTCCGCATACCACTTGTGAATCTCTTCTCTTGTTTTAG
>SCSY01000212.1 GCA_004298625.1 Nitrospirota bacterium
TTTGTTATCTCCGCCCTCATCTTTTGCAGGAATGACACGACGTCTATCGCAAGACAGCCTGCAACGCTCATCAATAATGTTTCCGTAGGCGAACACCCCCATTGGAATTGGGCGTCATAGTCGACCTCCTCGCCGCGCTGTGTCCTGCCGTGGAATACCAGTTCCTTCTCCCATGTCAAGGCTCCCTTATTAACAGGCGGTATCTTTTCCTTGTAGCCGGCAAGGTCAATAGTTTCTTTTTCCATGTCCTCTCCTTGTTTTTAAAATATGATTTAAAATAGAATATGGCTAAAGGATAAAGCGTTATGAAGATTTTATCAAAGAAGCCCAAAAAAGTCAGCAGCAGGGGTTTTTCAGCTTTTCCGAAAAGCCCGCTGAAACTTACCTTAATGTATTCCCTGCCGTTTGCCTTAATATTCATATCTCTCCTTACAGCCCTTATTTTATGGGAGAAAAAAAGTAGAGAACGCGACCTTGTGATTGAGTTAAAGGAGACTGCGAGGGCTTATTTTGAGCAGATACTGATCGCAAGGCTCTGGAATGCAAACCACGGCGGCGTATATGTTGAGGTTACCAATAAAACTCAGCCAAATCCTTATCTCAGGGATGATCCTGAAAGAGACATAGTAAGCATAGGCGGCAGAAGATATACAAAGATAAACCCTGCATACATGACCAGGCAGATATCCGAAATAGCATATCAAAAGGGAAGATACAAATTTCATATCACAAGCCTCGAGCCTCTGAATCCTGCGAATAAGGCTGATGTATGGGAAACAACTCAGTTATCTTTATTCAAAGCAGACAAAAAAGAAGAATCTTATGAGGTGATTAAAGACAGCGCGGGGACGAGATTCAGATATATGGCTCCGTTGCTGATGGAAAGGGCCTGTTTCCAGTGCCATAGGAAATACGGCTATAAGCTGGGAGATGTAAGGGGAGGCATAAGCGTTGATATACCGATAGAAATGCGGATGAGCGCGCAGATAGTGCAGACAAAAAGGAGCCTGGTTGCTTTCGGCATTATAGGCGCGGCCACCTTATTTTTTATAGTCGCCATAACATGGCTGTTTTCAAGAATGGTTGCGAGGTCCGTTGAAAGAGAGATGGAAAACGAGCGGTTGAAGACAGCTATCCAGCTTTCGGGGGCAGCAGCCCATGAACTCAGGCAGCCGATGACAACGATAATAGGGTTTTCGGAGTTGCTGGGAAATAAGGTCTCAAAGGGCGAGGCTGCAAGACAGGAGCTTGAAATAATTGTTCAGCAATGCCACAGGATGGATGATATAATTAAAAAAATGTTAAGCATCACCAGATATAAAACAAAGGTTTATTCGGAAGACACAGAGATATTTGACCTTGAAATCCCGCCGGATAAAACAGATATAAAACCGGAATAAAGCTGTTAGTTTCTTCTTAAAACTTCTGATAATTTTGTAGCCCCAGGAAAATAGGAATCAATGAATAACGCAAATCCAACAGTAATAATAAGAACTAACAAGAAAGGAATCCGTGTAGCACGAAAAACGCTTCCTGCCCAGTCAGGGCTGTCTATTTTTTTTGAACTTCTTAAAAGACTTGTTGCAAGCAGAAAATCAAAAGCGACTTCTGAAAGTATTATAGGAGCCTGATAGACAAGATAAACTCCTGCGCCGAAAATAATAACTAAAATCAACCCTAATACAATCAATATAATTCCGCCTTCATCAAAATCTGCTGCGCCCGATGCAACCTCTGTAACAGCATCACTTCCACCACTATCGGTTATACCGCTGGCTGAGCTCAAGATTCCATTTGATGGCTCACTAACAGTACCGCCTACCTGTTCAAATGCGCCTGAAGCCCCGCCGCCGCCAAAATTACCTCCTCCAGAACTAAAGGGTTCTGCATTGATAGATGATTCTCCTCCAGGAAGACCTGGAATATCTATTATATTGCTTACAGCATCACCTGTTGTTTCAGTAATGTTGCTCTTGCTTGAAGCAGATACATACCAAAGCCAAATCTTTACAAACATAAAGAATGAAAGATAAGAAAAAAGCACGGCTAACGGATACCTTACAAACATTTTTTGAACATGCAACAGCAAAAGAATTTTTGTTGCCAAAAGGCCTGAGAGAAAAGTTGCAATCAGAATTAGTGTCATGTGGAAACGAAGAAAAAATCGCTCCTTAAAAAATCTGCTGAATTTATTTCTCTTAAATAACGTCATGCGGTTTTATTATTAGGCAGTTATTCCGCCAGACACAATAAATGCCATCGTTTTACCACTGTCGAAATTAAAAGGTGTAACCTGCTCTCTCGGCACAATTATAAGATTCCCTGCAAAGTTATAAGATTGAGGGAGATAAACTGCCACGCTGTCGGCCAGTCCCATATTAGCCAGACTCTCGCGTGTCAGAAACCCTATAACCTTAATATTGCTCCCTTGCGAAATGGTAACCAGAACCGGTGTATTAAAACTTTTCTTCTCTCCGACAAAAGCGCCTATAAGGTCTTTTATTGATGTATAAATCATTTTCACAAGCGGCATACGACTAAACATATTATCAACTATTTTCATTAAACTTCTTGTTAAAAAATACGAGGCGAAAAACCCTACTAAGGTTACAGTTAGAATTGTGATTATAAAACCAATGCCTGGTATTTTAAAATTGAATATGTTGTCAATTTTTACAAAGACAATGTATATAACATATATCGTCGCAACTAATGGAACTATAAACAAAAGACCCTCAAAGAAATATTTCGCTAATTTTTTCATGTCATTCCCTCCTTCATAACTTTAATAGAATCTATTTTACAAGCAAACAGTTTTAAGTCACCGCAATTATTGCATCTTTAATAACTTTGAACAGTTGGAGCAGGTTTTCAGAGCTTATGCTCAAAGGCGGCATAATAACTATGACGTTCCCCAACGGTCTGAGAAAGACCCCGTTTTCCCTCGCATGATATGCAACCTTCCATCCTATTTTTTCTTCCCATGCATAAGGCTCTTTTGTTTTTTTATCTGTAACAAGCTCCACGCCGGCCATCAATCCCTTATTTCTTACATCTCCGACATGGGGCAAAGCTGAGATTTCCCGAAGCCGGTTTTCAAGGATTTCTATTTTTGGCTGGAGATTTTTAACCGTATTTTCCTTCTCGAAAATGTCGAGGCAAGCGATTGCTGCCGCGCACGCCAATGGATTGCCTGTGTATGAATGCCCGTGGAAGAAGGTCTTCAGCTCCCTGAATTCGCCTAAAAATACATTGTAGATTTCATCTGTTGCAATCGTTGCCGCCAGAGGCAGATACCCTCCCGTAATCCCTTTTGAGAGGCACATTATGTCCGGCATAACATCTTCATGCTCGCAGGCAAACATCTTCCCCGTCCTTCCAAAACCCGTTGCCACCTCATCAGCGATCATAAGCACATTGTATTTTGTGCACAAATTACGCACGCCCCTAAGGTAACCTGGCGGCGATACAATCATTCCTCCTGCTGCCTGAACAATAGGCTCGATTATGACCGCCGCTATCCCTGAGGAATTATTACTCAATATCTCCTCCATCCTCTTAAGACATGCGGTCTTGCAGTCAGGGTAACAGAGTTGAAGCTCGCATCTGTAACAATATGGCGAAGGCGCATTGTATGTATTGAAAAGCAGGGGCTGAAAGGTCTTATGGAATGTCTCTATAGCTCCCACACTTACCGCGCCGAGCGTGTCTCCGTGGTATGCATTTTTGAGCGAGAGGAAACTCTTTTTGCCTGCCATGCCTCTATAAATCCAGTATTGAAACGCCATCTTTAAAGCAGCCTCAACAGCAGTCGAACCGTTGTCGGAATAGAAAACCTTGAGTTGGGGATTAGGGGTTAGGGTTTGGGGGTTAGTCGCTGAATGCTGAACGCTGAATGCTGAATGCACTATCTTTACCAGTTTTTCCGCAAGCCTAATTGCCGGCACATTGCTCAGGCCGAGAAGGGTTGAGTGCGAGATTTTATCTATCTGCTCTTTTATCGCATCGTCAATCTCTTTTTTCCTGTGGCCATGGATATTGACCCATATCGATGATACGCCATCGAGATACCACCTGCCATAAATGTCTTTTATAAAACAATCCCTGCCTTCAGAAATGATAACAG
>SCSY01000213.1 GCA_004298625.1 Nitrospirota bacterium
GTATATTTTTCGGCATATCAGAAAGGGCTTGGGCATCCCGCTATCCCGGGCGAAAAGATGAGCCTCTCCAAACCTGAGAGCATCTTCATGCGCGAGCACCGCTTGTATCAGGTTGATTTTCTCATGAGAAGATATGGATTCGGAAAAGGAGATATCATCCTTAACCGCAGCGGCAATTTGAGCCTCGAAAAAGACCCAAAGCAGTTATGGGCAGAGAGTCATCCCGAGTTTTATCCTGTGAGGATCAATCGGGCCGACAGGGAATCTCTCCTCCGTATTCCGGGAATCGGGCCCGAGACGGTTTCGAGGATTCTCAAGGCGCGGCGGGAATATAGGATAAGCCGTCTTGAGCATCTCGGAATAAAAGGTAAAAGGCTCGAAAAAATACGGGGCTATGTTATCTATGAGTGATATAAAGAGAGTCATAATTGTTTGATATAGAATCAGAGCCGGGATTATGATAAGATTGAACAATAAATATGCCGGAAAAAATAATAGAATCTATCGCTGTAAAAAAACTCGATATACTCGATGAGAAGGGTAATGCCGACGAGTCCCTCTTGCCTGCCTTAGCCGATGCCGATATAAAAAAACTGTATGAACTGCTTGTCCTTGCCCGGACTTTTGACCACAGGGCATTAAACCTCCAGAGAGAAGGAAGACTCGGCACTTATGCATCAATATTAGGACAGGAAGCATCTCAGATTGGAAGCGCATTTGCGTTAGAAAAGACTGATTGGATATTCCCCTCGTTCAGAGAGATGGGCGTCTATATAACAATGGGCTATCCGCTCTATATGTTGTTTCAATACTGGTCAGGAGACGAGAGAGGGATTAAACCCCCAGATGACTTGAATATATTCCCTGTATGCGTGCCTGTGGGAACTCAGGTGCCTCATGCAGCAGGAGCCGCAATGGCAGTAAAATACACCGGGGACAAAAGAGCAGTTGTTGCATATTTCGGGGATGGCGGGACATCAGAGGGCGATTTCCACGAGGGGCTTAATTTTGCCGGTGTTTTCAAACTCCCGGTTGTCTTCATCTGTCAGAATAACCACTGGGCAATATCGGTTCCGAGGGAAAAGCAGACCGCATCAAAAACACTTGCGCAGAAGGCATTTGCTTATGGTTTTGAGGGCATTCAGGTTGATGGGAACGATGTATTCGCTGTCTATAAAGCAACCTCTGATGCTTTAAAAAAAGCTAAGAAGGGCGATGGCCCGACATTAATTGAATGCTTTACTTACAGGATGACAGACCATACAACTGCTGATGATGCATCAAGATACAGGCCGCCGGAAGAAGTTAAAACATGGGAAGCAAAAGACCCTATATCGAGATTGAGGTTATACATGGAAAAAAAGGGGCTCTCGACAGAAGCGTATCAAAGAGAAGTTGAAGAAACGGCAAAAACAAAGGTTGACGAGGCTGTGAAGATGGAAGAGGCGATAGAGAGGCCTGATCCGAAAGATATGTTTACTTATACCTATGAGAAATTGACGCAAAGACAGATGAGGCAGATGAAGGAGTTATGAGGACTTTTATTAACGAAGAGGCCTACGGTATCTTCGTAGCAAGGAATATGTTATGCCTAAATTAAACATGGTTCAGGCAATAAACCTTGCATTAAAAGAG
>SCSY01000214.1 GCA_004298625.1 Nitrospirota bacterium
GATATTTTTGTCGGAAATACTGCCCACAATAATCTTTGTAGCTAAAACATTTATTTTCCTTGTTTGTTCCTTATTCATTTCGCACTGGTCAATATCCGTCAAAGAAGCACAATGAATAATAATGGAGGGATTAAACCAATCTATACTTTCCCGAACTGAATTTTCATCTGAAATATCGCACTTCTCTGAGTATATGCCTCTGATCGTGACAGGATGAGAATTATATAAACCTAAGATTTCATATTTATCCCTAAAGTAACAAGCAAAATTATTGCCAAGCAAACCACTGACTCCGGTAATTAGCAATCTTTCTCGATTTTTCATGAACCCTCTATTACTGCGGAACGTCTTCCATGGACCAGCGGCTCTTCTCGATACTGTAATCATCCGAGATTTGATCTAATATGCTCCGAAGTTCCTCTACAGTGATGTGCTGAGGGTTATTGTCCGATGTGTAATGAAAACCCTCGGAACATATCTTTCCGCCGTTATTGACTGCCTTATCTGATAAATGCTGTCTTATCACAAAGCATTCATTATATTCCAGAGTATTTCGTCCTTCGTCCTCTCCGATGAGGGTCTCATGAATTTTCTCGCCCGGGCGAATGCCCACTATTTTATGTGAACATTCCGGCGCGATCGCAGTTGCTAAATCGGTAATTTTCATTGAAGGAATTTTAGGGACAAATATCTCCGCCCCTTTTGCCAGTTCTAAAATCTTCAGCACAAAATGAACAGCCTGGTCCAGAGTAATCCAAAAACGGGTCATACGCGGATCCGTAATCGGCAGTTCACCTGTTTTTGCACGCTCCTTAAAAAACGGGACTACAGATCCCCTGCTGCCTACTACATTGCCATAGCGTACAACCGAAAAAATTGTATCCGAATCAAAACCACGGTATGCATTAGCAGCAATGAATAGCTTATCCGAACATAACTTAGTTGCCCCGTATAAATTAATAGGATTACAGGCCTTATCGGTTGACAACGCAATTACTCTTTTGACATTGTTTTGCAATGCGGCATCAATAATATTCATCGCCCCTAAAATGTTGGTCTTTATAAATTCTGCCGGATTATATTCTGCCGCCGGAACCTGTTTAAGGGCGGCAGCATGAATCACGTAATCAACGCCATGAAAAGCGCGAATTAGCCTTTCCTTATCCCTGATATCACCGAGAAAATATCTAATACAGGAATATTTCTTTTCATTCCATCTTTGAGACATCTCGAATTGTTTCAATTCATCCCGGCTGAAAATAATAAGTTTTTTAGGTGCATAGTTTTTAAGAATTATATCTGTACATTTTTTCCCGAATGAACCGGTGCCGCCTGTTATTAAAATAGTTTTTCCATTCAACATGTCAACTCTCCCTTTTGAAAATTATAATTTTTCATGCTTCCTCCCATAGTGATCTTCAACTCTCACTATATCGTCCTCCCCCACATATTCCCCGTTCTGAACTTCGATCATCTCAAGCGGAACTTTGCCGGGATTTTCAAGCCTGTGAAGAGTTGATTTCGGGACATAAGCAGATTCGTTTTCATGTATGAATATTTTTTTATCCCCGATTGCCACCTTGGCAGCTCCGCTGACAACCACCCAGTGCTCGGACCTGTGATGGTGCATCTGAAGGCTGAGTTTTTCATAGGGATTTACAACGATCCTTTTAATCTTATATCTCGGCCCTTCTTCAAGAATTGTATAACTTCCCCACGGCCTGTAAGTCGTAAGATGCTCCGAGGCCTCTCGCCTGCCTCTTTTCTTAAGCGTGTTTACAATATCTTTTACCTTCTGCGCCTCTCCCTTTTTTGCAATCAATATCGCATCGTCTGTCTCGACAACAAGGCAATCCTCCAACCCTATTGTTGATATAAGACGCTTTTCTCCGATGATCAGAGTATTTCTTGTGTCTATGGGGAGAACGTCTCCAGCGCTTACATTCCCATTTTTATCCTTGTCCAAAACATCATATAGAGAATCCCATGAGCCTATGTCATTCCAGTATATGTCGAGCGGCACTGTCACAACCTTATCCGACTTTTCCATGACTGCATAATCAATCGAGATATCAGGCATTTTTTTGAAATTCGCCGCCATCTCATCAAAACTCATATCAAGCATCTTTGCTATTTGCGGGACATGCCTCTGGAAACCCTCTATCATTGTCTTTATGCAGAAGGCAAACATTCCTGAATTCCAGTAATAGTCTCCTGCCTTTAAATAGCGGGTTGCAGTTTTCGCGTCAGGCTTTTCCGTAAACCTTTCCGCCTTAAAATACTTCTGATTTCTGAATTCTGAATTCCGACTTCTGACTTTAATATACCCATATCCTGTTTCAGGCCTGTCCGGTTTTATCCCAAAGGTGATTATATGGCCGGCCTTAGCTATCTTTTCCGACAGATTTATATATCTTGCGAATTTACCGGCAGGCTTTATCACATGGTCTGACGGCGAAATAAATATCACTTCATCCTCTGAACAGCCTAATTTTTCCACGCAGTATTTAATCCCAAGGGCTATTGCGGGAGCAGTGTTTCTGCCGACAGGCTCAAGTATGATATGTTCGAGAGGCAGAAAATCAAGGTCGGATTTAACATGAAATTTGTAGTCATTATTTGTTATTACAATGATATCCTCAGGCGATACGGTTTTTGTAAGCCTTTCGGCTGTCTGTTGCAACAAAGACGCGCTGCCGTTGAGTTTGAGAAATTGTTTTGGGTAATTCTTTCTGCTCACCGGCCAGAGCCTCGTGCCGGAACCGCCTGCAAGGATAATAGCTTTCATAAAGTTATCTCCATAATTTATTTTTTGGCAGGCTACCGCCATTCAGGGTTTTAACCTGTTCTTTAATGGAATGTTTCATTGCCATCCCCATCTTTCTACACGCTACACGCTAATCGCTATACGCTATTAACGTTATGCCGTCTTCGCTAAGAAGACCTTATCAACAACAACCCTTGCCTGATATTCAATTGCGGTCAGAAGTAAAATTACCCGCTCCTGTCCGCTAATCTCTTTCTCGAATATCCCGCAGAGCCCCTGAAGCGGCCCGTCTTTTATAGTCACCCTGTCGCCGCTCCTGAGTTCAGGGGGCTTTATTGTTATTATTCCTTGCTCTTCCTGTGATTTTATTAAATCAATAACTTCATCCGATACAGGCCAGGGCGAATCGCCACCCACAATCTTTCTGACCCCCCTTGTATATCTAATCATCCAGGAGAAATTCGTCGGCTCAAACCTGACAAATATATAAGAAGGAAAAAGCGGGCCGATTATATCTTTATAAATACCGTGGGCATATTTCTTCTGCTTTAGTTTTGGATTAAAGACCTCAAGCCCTGCGCCCCTGAGGGAATCAGCCACAATGCTTTCCTGTTTGGGCTTTGTATACACTGCATACCACTGCATATTTATTTCTCTCCTGGTGCAGGATTAACGTCATAGAAATTCTTATAGATAGGGAATATGCTTTTTATCTTGTCCGGTAAGATTCCTTCCTCTATAAG
>SCSY01000215.1 GCA_004298625.1 Nitrospirota bacterium
TCCATGAACAAACGGCAAAATGCAAGTTCTGTAATTAAAATTAGAGGCTTGTGTTTCCCTTAGAAGAATTGCGGATTTATCAGGAGCTTAAAATTGGAAGGTCGGAAGCAGTGAACCCGAAGACCGCAATTCCAGCCGGAAAACCTCGACCAGGCTTGTAAAACTACTTCAGCCAAATGCCGATTTGAAAAGCCCAGGCCTAAACCGTGCGGTCATCTGCGTCACCTCCTTTTCTTGAATTTATCTCATTATGAAGGATATAGCTTGGACTGTCAAGCATAATGCTGCAAGAAAAAACTTATCCCTTCCTCCCAACGCCGATTATGCCGATATTGCCGAAGCGCCTAACATTTATAATATCAATGCCGTTATTCTTTAATTCTTCCCTGAACTCCTCGAAGCCGAATTCGCCGCCTCTGGGATGAGACGCCAGTGTAAATGCCCTGATAAATGGTCTCAGAAATTCTTCAAAAAAGAATTCTCCTTTGCTTTTTAGGACTCTCGAAACCTCTTTTAATGCCTTTCTCCAGTCCTCCATATGATGTATGACCCCAAAGGAAAAAACAGCATCGAATTTTTCATCGGGCTCATCAATAGCCATGGCATCTGCCGTCCTGAACTCGATCTTATCTCTGAGTTCCGGTCTTAGATGTTTTTTTGCTATCTCGATCATGTAAGGGTCTATGTCTGTCGCGATGACTTTTTGCGCTCCGAACTGCTTGACTATGATCTCAGCGCCTATGCCCCTTCCACAGCCGATTTCAAGACATAGCGGATATTCTTTCCGTGAAGCCATCCTTCTTAAAAGTGGTCCCTCTAAATGTTTCTGACTAAAAGCCCTTAAGGGATTGTTTACTATCAGTCTCTCGATTAAATTAAGCTTCACTTGCTTTCTCTCTTATCGTACCCAGTTCCATCTGCTTCAGTTCTCTTGTGAGAAAGAAGTTTAATATGGTCCTTATTCCAACGATAGCAGCGAGTTGGCCGATGTCCTGCCACGAAGGCGAGATTGCAGTCTTGAGAATATCGGCGCCTATCAGAAACTCGAGTGCAAGTGAAAGGGAATGTCCGAGGTGATGCCTGCTCTCCACTGCAGCGCGATACCCTGCCCTTTGAATGAATGTCTTCCTAACATAGATAATTACAGCGCCTATAATTCCCGATACAATAAAAAGAACGGCAATCCCCTCTGCCACGGCTGCAATATACTGGGCAATAGTCTTTATGAATTCATGCATGTAGCGTTAATGTTCTCCTCATAATCCAATCATCTCACAATATTCGTTTCAGGGCAAGCAAAGCGGGACGTAAAATTTTGGAGAAAATTCGAGAGGACTAAAAAAGACATCGGATATTATTGTAGATCAGATAAGGTCAATTGATAACACAAGATTCGCAGAACATCTTGGAGAGATTTCAGAAGGAAGCAAGTTCCGCTTGCTTAATAATTTAAAGATTCTGCTGCTTGAATAGAACTATTCTATTCTACCATCGGATGAGGCTTCCGTTTATGCACTTTGCCTTATCTCATACTTCTGTATCTTATACCCTATCTGCCTTGCAGTTATGCCGAGGGTTTTGGCCGCCTTTGACTGATTCCAGGCTGCGCTTGTCAGAGCATCAAGAATCCTTGCCCTTTCAATGTCCTCTATAGTTGAAGGAAGGGCGTCTTTTGCCTGAATGCCGTATTTTGACTTGATAGAACGGTCTTTGATGTTCAGGGGCAAGTCGGCCTTTGTTAAAGCTTTTCCTGCCGACATGACAACCAGTCTTTCTATTGTATTTTCAAGCTCCCGCACGTTGCCCGGCCAGTCATAATCCATAAAGACATCAATTACCTCGGGCTTAATCACGACGGATTTTTTATTCTCGGCATTATATTTTTTCAGGAAATATTCCGCCAGCAGGGAGGTATCCTCTTTCCTTTCCCTCAGAGAAGGAAGGAATACAGGAACAACATTAAGACGGTAATAAAGGTCTTCCCTGAACTTTCCATTTGAGACAAGCTCCTCGAGGTTCCTGCTCGTTGCAGCAATAAGCCTCGCATCAACCTTTATGGTTTTTTCACCGCCTACTCTTTCAAATTCCTTTTCCTGCAAAACACGCAGTATTTTGGGCTGGAGCGTTAAAGGCAGGTCTCCTATTTCATCAAGAAAAATCGTCCCGCCGTCTGCAAGCTCGAACCGTCCCTTCCGCAGCGCCATTGCGCTTGTAAAGGCGCCTTTTTCGTGTCCAAAGAGTTCCGATTCCAACAACCCTTCCGGTATGGACGCGCAGTTAAATTTTATAAAGGGTCCCCTGGCCCTCGGACTCATGTAATGGATTGCCTTTGCAATCAATTCCTTGCCTGTCCCGCTTTCACCCCTTAAAAGCACATTGGCTCTTGACGGAGCAACCTTGTGAACAGCCTCGAATACAACCTGCATGCTGTCCGACTGCCCGATTATATTTTCTATTTTGTATCTGCCTTTAAGCTGTCTCCTGAGATTTTCTTTTTCCTCGATAAAAGCCTCTCGTTCTTTTTCAACCTCCATAAGAAGTTTCACGGACTGGGCAATCAAGGAGGCAATAATCTTGAGCATTCTCAGGTCTTCTTCGAACGATATGGTCTTTGAGCCGAAAAGCCTGTCAACACTTAACACGCCGAGAGTTTCATTCTTAAATTTTATGGGCACACAGAGAAAGGCAATATTTTCTTTTTTTATTGTCGTCCTTGACCCTGTCTTGTTAAGGAACAACGGCTCCTCTCCGATATTCGGGATTACAATAGGAGAGCCGAGCTTGGCAACTCTGCCGATAATGCCTTCGCCGAGCTTGTATCTTCCCCTTTTTATCTCTTCTTCCGACATGCCGTGCGCCGCTATAATGGAAACCTCGTCAGCGATCCTTAAGGCTACGGTGCCCCTCTTCATATCAAGGTATTCCGACAATACCCTCATCACGCCGCGCAGATTCGCCTTAAGATTAAGAGATGAACCAAGCAGCTTGCTTATCTCATAAAGCGCGCTGATCTCAAGCGTTTTATCATAATTACGGCTCACGGGGATAGTTTAGGATAAAAGCTACAAAAATGTAAAGTTTTAAACTTTTTGGTAGGCTAACACTTTTTCTTGGGAGCACCCGGCTCCTTGGGATTTGCCCCTCAGGAGCGGATCCCCAAACGCGGGAATACTACAAGCTGTAAAATCAGCCATACTGCCAGAACGCCCAGTGCAAAGATCAAGTCGTTCATTATTTTGCCTGCTGGGCAGGAGCTTGAGGCGCCTGCTGCTGCAAAGGTTGAACCGGCTGCATGCCGCCGCCCTGAACCGGAGGGAGTGCGCCTTTTTCCTTAACAGGAACTGTTTTCTTTATGATTGAGCCTGTCTTTACTGAAACAACCGCCAGAGACAGGGATGTAAGCATAAATACAATTGCGGCGATTGTCGTGAGCTTGCTGAAAAAAGTTGCAGCGCCCCTGCTTCCAAAAAGCGTCTGGCTCGAGCCGCCGAATGCAGCGCCGAGATCTGCGCCCTTTCCGCTCTGTATCAGAACAATAAAGATTAAAAACAAGCTTACCAAAATATGAACTATTAAAAGCAGAGTTGACATCTTACCTCCAGATTAGTGTAAGCGCGACCAGCCTGCGTCGGCATTATTTACACTAACACTAATCTCTTTCTTTAATCAATTTTCCTGAATTTCACTATTCTTGCAAAACTTTCGGTTTTGAGGCTTGCTCCGCCGACAAGCGCGCCGTCCACATCAGCGCAAGCCATAAGAGAGTCTACATTCTCCGGAGTTACGCTCCCTCCATATATTATACGGATTTCATCGGCTTTATTTCCATACAAAACTCTGATTTTCTTTCTGATCGAGGCATGAACCTCCTGGGCCTGTTCAGGGGTGGCTGTCTTACCCGTGCCTATAGCCCATATAGGCTCATAAGCTACAACCATATTATCTCCGTCAACATCCTTAAGCCCGCTTTCCATCTCTCTGTTTAAAATATCAAAGGTCTTTCCTGCCTCTCTCTGCTCCAATGTCTCTCCTATACAGAAAATTATCCCGAGGCCGTTTTTCTTTGATGTCTTAATCTTCTTGTTTATTATCTCGTCGTTCTCGTTGAAATATTGCCTGCGCTCCGAATGCCCGATAATAACATGTGAACACCCGCAATCCAGAATCATGCCGGGCGACACCTCTCCTGTAAACGCGCCTTTTTCTTCATAAAAAACATCTTGCGACGCAATCTTTATATTTGTGCCTTTCGCTTTCGCTGCAACAGATGAAATAGAGGTAAACGGCGGGGCTATTATAATATCTATTCCTGCTGCGTCCTTTACTGCGGGAATAAATTCCCTCAGAAACCCCTCTGCTTCAGGGATGGTCTTGTTCATCTTCCAGTTAGCTGCAATAAACGGTATACGCAAGGTTTTATCTCTTAGCAGCTTACGGGTTTGTGATGCTGATGACAAGCGAGTCCTTGAGCTTGTTCACATCAAACACACCCTGTTTTGATAATGTTTCAACTTTTATAACCAGCCCGCCCGGAGCTGTTGCATTGTTTTCTATGAGAACCTCTTTAACAAATGCAGATTTAAATTTCCATGATTTCTTTGTCTTGTTGACCGCATGTTTCAGGACAAGCCTTACCCAGTTCTTTCCACCACTGGATATTATTTCATATTTATAATCCGTTTCTCCAACGGAAGATTTCATGCTTATTATTACCATTGCCTTATTTTTTGCCTCTATGAGCGAAACTTTTTTCATCTCATTGAATTTTTCCTGGGTCTTCTTTTCTTTTACAGGTTCTTTATCCTCCGCTACGGACTCCTTTTTCTCAGCCTTTTTTGCAACAGCCTTTTCCTCTTTTGCCGCTAATGCCTGCTTTGCCGGTTTCTCGGGTTTTTCCATTGTTTTAAGGGCAGGCTTTTCCTCGTGTTTCTCAGCCTTTGGTTTTTCAACGGCCTTGGGCACAGGCGGCTTTTCAACTGCTTTTTTTACTGCAGGGGCGCTTATCTCCTCTTTCCGTTCCTTCACTATTATTTTCTCTTCTCTCCCTGTTGCCATTAAAGCAGAAATCGCAAAAGACTCGGCCTTGTCATATACAGCGTCAACAGTTGCAATGCCGTCAATAAATTCCGATGCAGAGACCACTTTGGGCGATAACGCTCCGGAGCCGGTAACATTCAGATAAACATCTTTGCCGGCAAGATTATAATTTTTAACTATGTTATTAAATTTATCATAAGCCTCTATTTTAATTTTAAACCTCTGCCCTGCAACCGCAGCATCCGGCGTCGCTACGATAAAATTATCAGGGGCAGACGGATTTATTTTAATAGAAACACTTTTACCCTGCTGATTTTTATTGTGCTCGGTCGCCACTATGCTTATTTCCTCTGCCTTCTCATATCTCAGCTTCACGACAGCCTGTCCGTTTCTAAATTCCGATTGCCCTATAAAAGGCGGGGCGAGCTTTGCCTGTCCTGTGGAGGAAATATTCACACCGCTCCCATAAGACGCATAGTTGTCCACCGGATTATCGAACGCATCAAACGCTCCTATCGTTATCTCAAACTGCTCTCCTGCCACAGCTTCTTTCGGGGCATATACCTTAAAATGACTAAGCATTGCAGGCATAATCTTTATGCCGGGACCAACCCCCTTGCTGCCTGTTGCAACGTCATGAACCTCAACAGTAGCCTCGCCGGCTTTTTCTCCCATTAGAGTCGCTATGCCTGCGCCGTTTTTAAACACGGCAGGCGTATTTATAATCTTAAAACTTGCAGTTCCGGATAATGTTATCTTTATATTCTTCCCTTCTATCTCGGTATCGGCCACAGGGTTATCAAAGGCGTCTCTTGCAATAACCTTTACATCAAAATTATTTCCTGCCGTTACAGACGCGGGGGATTGGACGAGAAAATGGTCAAGCTTATTTGGAGAGATTGCCAGCTCTTTGGTTATTACAGGCACCGTGCCTCCGAATTCGGAAATAGACAGAGTTACGGACTCAGCCCTTTTATCTGTTACGGTTATGCCTGCGGCTCCGGCCGTGAAAGAGGAGGATTTCAATGTTGACGGTTGCGCCTGGGCCGAACCGGAAACTGAAACTTTGAAATCTTTCCCTGCCTCGCCAAAATCAGTAATCAGGTTGTCATGCGCATCGTAGGCCTGCAACCTCACCATAAACCCTTCGCCGGCGCGGATTTTTTCGGGCATCTGTATTACAAAATGGTCGAATTTGCCGGGTTTAATTATTATATTGCCGCTATACGCTGCGCCTGAAACAGCCAATACACACAGAATAATCAAAAGGGATAACAACATTTTTTGGGGAACAGAAATATTCTTCATTATATTCTCCCGCCGGAATAGGATTTTTTCATGTATGTATGAATACCATATTTCATAATATTATGTCAAAGGAAAATCCATTATCTGACCAATTTTTCTTGACAACATTTTTTTTACATGCTATAAAAGTCTGTATGCACGCGTTCTAAAGCTGCAAATGTAGCAAAGATATAACATTTCAGTTTTTTTTAAACCAAAGCATCCGGGAAAAACATGAGGAAAAAAATATCCATAATCGGCGCAGGAAATGTAGGAGCCTCGACAGCGCAGCTTATCGCTCAGGCCGGATTTGCCGATATTGTGCTTTTTGACATTGCCGAAGGAATGCCGCAGGGAAAAGCTCTTGATATCGCAGAGGCATGTCCACTCTGGAATTCACCGTCTTCGGTGAAAGGGACCAATAATTATGCGGATACAAAAGGTTCCGATATTGTCCTCATCACTGCGGGGTTTCCAAGAAAGCCCAACATGTCGAGGGATGATCTGCTTCATGCAAATGCCGAAGTCATCAGGGCGGCGGCAGGCGCAATCGCAAAAACCTCGCCCAAGGCCGTAATAATCGTTGTAACAAATCCAATGGATGTAATGGCCCAGCTTGCATGGAAGACCACAGGGTTTCCATACACCCGCGTCATGGGAATGGGCGGAATACTTGATTCCTCGAGATTAAGAACCTTTCTTGCATGGGAATTAAATATATCGCCGGAGGATATAGAAGCAATTGTGCTCGGAGGACATGGAGATCAGATGGTTCCGCTACCGAGGTTTACTACTGCAAAGGGGATACCGGTCACTGAACTGTTGAAACCAAAAACCATCGAGTCTCTGATCCACCGCACAAGAAGCGGCGGAGCTGAAATAGTAAGCCTGCTGAAATCGGGAAGCGCATATTATGCCCCGTCAGCCGCGGCCTTTCAGATGATAAAGGCAATAGCCCTCGATGAAAAACGCATGCTGCCGTGCGCTGCATATCTCAATGGAGAATATGGGATCAAAGACGTCTATTTGGGCGTGCCGGTCGTCCTCGGCAAAGACGGGGTTGAAAAAATAGTCGAGGTAAAACTTACGAAAGAGGAAAAGGCGCAGCTTAAAGAATCCTGCTCATCCGTAAAAAAACTTATCAAAAAACTTTTAATATAGTGAACAAGGTCGGTGGTCTGAGTCGGTTCTTAAAGAAAGGAATATTATGAATAGAGAAAAAATCGAACAAACACTTGTATTAGTCAAACCGGATGCTCTCAAAAATTCATTGACGGGATATGTGCTTTCTCAACTCTCCGAGTTTCATACCGGCCTGCGCTTTGCCGGTGCGAAGATAGCCTGTGTAAGCAGGATGTTAGCGGAAGAACACTACGCCGAACACAGGGGAAAGGTATTTTATCCTTCACTGATAGAATACATCATGGGGTTGCTTCATTATCCCGATGCTCCGGAGAGACGCAGGATAATAGCCCTTGTTTATCAGGGGCCGGATGCCGTGCAAAAGATACGGGATATCTGCGGACCTACCAATCCTCATGTTGCCAGGGAAAAAAGACCGGGATGTATCCGCGCATTGGGAACGGTTGTTCCTCTGAAAGACGCAGCGGGAAACGACGTGGGCGAACGGATGGATAACCTCATTCACGCTTCAGCTGCTGATGACGAGGCTGAACGGGAAATTAAACTCTGGTTCAGGCCAGGGGATTTCCCTCCGTTCATGCGCTCATATCTTACGGAGATAAATAAAGAGGAGCATTATTATTTCAAGGACAACAACCTTTATATGACGCATGAGCCAGGCAGCGTTTGCCTGATTGCGCCCGGCGATGTTGTCTGGAAGTCTGATTTTGATGTTCTGCGCTCGATGCAACAGGGCTTGCCTGCCGCTGCTCCTCTTGCATCTGTAGCCGCTAAATATCTCATAAACTATACTGCGGAATGACAATTGCATCGGGCAACAAAGTTTTCCCTGAAATGTTGACTTTAATCCGTAAAAAAAGTATTATTTAATTAGAAGACAATAAAACTTCTTAAGGAGACTTACAATGTTTGAGAAGTTTACGGAACGCGGCAGAAAAGTAATTATCTACGCAAGGGAAGAGGCCGAAAAGCGCCAGAATGATTACCTCGGGACCGAACATCTTCTTCTGGCCATTATCAGAGAAGAAGAAGGCATCAGCGCTGCAATAATTAAAAAAATGGGCATTTCAATAGAAGAAGTGCGCATGGAAATCGAGAGAAAACTTCCTTACGGCACAAACGTGCTTACATTCGGCGACATCCCTTTTACGCCGCGCGCCAAAAAAGTCCTTGAACTTGCCGTAGAAGAGGCAAGGCTTATCGGTCATAGTTACATCGGCAGCGAACACCTGCTTCTCGGAATCCTGAGAGAAGACGAAGGCATAGCAGGCAGAACTCTGCGCAGTTTTGGCGCAAATCTCCTGGCTGCCAGACAGCTTGCAATAAACTTCTCGATGCGGGCCCAGCCGCATACAATAAAAGAAAGAAGCACCACCCCTGCCCTCGATGAGTTCGGCAGAGACCTGACCCAGATGGCAAAGGAAGGAAAACTCGATCCTGTAATCGGCAGGGAAGATGAGATCGAGCGCGTGCTTCAGATACTCGGCAGAAGAATAAAAAATAATCCGGTAATAATCGGCGAACCCGGCGTAGGCAAGACAGCTATTGTCGAAGGCCTCGCGCAAAAGATTATCCTGGGCGACGTGCCGGAAAACCTCATGGGCAAACGCATCGTATCTCTTGACCTCGGCGCATTGATAGCAGGCACAAAATACAGAGGACAGTTCGAGGAGCGACTAAAGATCGTAATGAAAGAAATAATCCATTCCGACAATATAATCCTTTTCATTGATGAATTGCATACCCTTATCGGCGCGGGTGCGGCAGAAGGGTCGGTAGATGCATCGAGCATGCTGAAGCCCGCTCTTTCGAGAGGCGAGCTTCAGTGCATCGGCGCTACAACACCGGACGAATACAGAAAATATGTAGAGAAGGACGGAGCTCTGGAAAGAAGGTTCCAGCCGATCAATGTTGAATCTCCGACAGTAGAGGAAACAGTAGATATTCTGATGGGATTAAGAAGCAGGTATGAGACGCATCACAAGGTAAAGATGAGCGATGATGCTGTAACCGCAGCGGCAAAATTATCCGACAGGTATATTGCGGACAGACGCCTCCCGGATAAGGCAATTGATGTTATTGACGAGACAGGCGCAAGGGTAAAACTTAAACGCTATACGCCTCCTCACGAGATAAAAGAACTGGAGCATGACATTTCACGCCTTTCAAGAGAAAAAAATCTTTATGTAAAGCTGCATGATATTGAAAAGGCCGCATCCGTACGGAACGAGGAAGAAAAACTCAAGAAACTGTATGAGCAGGTAATGAAGCAGTGGAAAGACAACCTGAGCAAGGAAATCCCTGTTGTTAAAGAAGACGATATTACATATACGGTCTCTAAGATGACAGGCATTCCGCTTTTGAAACTTGAAGAAAAAGAAACCGAAAAACTCTTGAAGATGGAAGATGTAATCCACAACAGGATAATTGCGCAGGAAGAAGCGATAAAGGCCATATCAAGAGCCATAAGAAGATCAAGGGCCGGATTAAAGAACAGGAAAAAACCGATTGGCTCATTCTTTTTCCTGGGGCCGACAGGAGTTGGAAAAACAGAGCTTGCAAAGGCGCTTGCAGAGTTTATGTTTAATGACGAAAATGCTCTCGTGAAGATTGACATGTCGGAATACATGGAAAAATTTAATGTTTCAAAACTGACAGGCGCGCCTCCGGGCTACGTCGGCTATGAGGAAGGCGGGCAGCTCACGGAAAAGATAAGGAAGCGCCCCTATTCTGTTGTGCTATTTGACGAGATCGAAAAGGCGCATCCGGATATATTCAATATCCTGCTGCAGGTTCTTGACGAAGGAGTCCTCACAGACAGCTTCGGCAGAAAAGTTGATTTTAAAAACGCCGTAATAATTATGACCTCGAATGTCGGCGCAAGGATAATAGAAAAGGCAACGCCTATGGGGTTTCAGAGAACCGCCTCGGAAGATGTTTATCAGAATATAAAAGACAACGTGCTGATTGAGCTCAGGAAAACCTTTAATCCGGAATTCCTTAACCGCGTGGATGAAATAGTTGTTTTCCATCCATTGGAAAAAGAGCACCTGTTCTCAATCATAGACCTGCTGGTAGACGAGACCAATAAGCAGTTAATCGAGCAGGGTCTTCTGGTGGAAGTAGACCTGTCCGTCAAGGAGTGGATGGTGAAAAACTATTACCAGCCGAATTACGGCGCAAGGCCGATGAGAAGAGCCGTGCAAAAAGTCATAGAGGACCCTCTGTCCGAAGAACTTCTCAAGGGCAGATTTAAAGGCGTTCATAAGATACGGGTTATTCTTGAGGCTGAAACGCCGGCCTTTGTCGAGGCCGAGGAATCACGGATGCTTTCCGAAGTAAGTTAATACCTTTTAAAAACCTTCGTAATTTTCCGTTGGAGATTTTTAACCATTGAAGAAAAAAAAATTAATACTTGCTGCGCTTCTTCTTGCAGGACTATCCCTGATAGTCTTTTCCGTAAGCAACCGTGATGCAATAAAAAAAGAACCTTTAGTCGTCAAAGGATTGCAGGCTCCGGATATTCAAGTTTCAGATGCGGCAACCGGCAGAACACTATCTTCCGCTGATCTTAAGGGCAAAGTCCTGTTTATTAATTTCTGGGCCACATGGTGCCGGCCATGCAGAGATGAATTACCGTCTATCGAGAGACTCTACAGACGCTTCCTGAATAACAGCGATTTCGTAATGCTGACCATCCTTTTCAATGACGACCCTCAAAATGGAATTAATTACCTGAAGCAGAATGGATTTAATCTCCCGGTAATGTTCGACAAGGATGGGCAGGCGGCAAGGACCTATGGGCTGACAGGCGTCCCCGAGACGTATATCGTGGATAAAAAAGGCATCCTCAGGGCAAAGGTCATCGGGCCCTATCAGTGGGATTCCACCGAGGCTCTGGAATCTATATCCGGATTCCTTAAGGAATAAGGTTTTTACATCCCATGGGCAAGCCTCATCCTCCCAAGCCCGCGCTTCTCTTTACGGGAATCCTTTATTCTGAAAATGCATACTTTGAAAAGGCAAAGAAAAATCTCATGGATTTATTCGGCCCTTCGCTGATGGAGACTTCTCCTGTGAGCTGGGACCATTCGGATTATTACAAAGAAGAACTCGGCTCGCCGATAAAGAGGATTTTTATATTCTTCAAAAACCCAATGATAAACCACGAAGATATCGTTGACATCAAACTTAAAACCAACAACATAGAGGACTCCCTGTCTGCTGATGGAAAAAGAAAGGTAAACATTGACCCCGGCTACCTTACACTCGCAAATGTCGTCCTTGCCACAACAAAGGGATATTCACACAGAATTTATCTCGGCAAGGGAATCTACGGAGAGGTCTCGCTGCTGTATAGAGAAAAAGACAAGACCTTTGCGCCGAATATATTTACATATTCAGACTATCAGGAAAAAAATTGTATTGATATGTTTCT
>SCSY01000216.1 GCA_004298625.1 Nitrospirota bacterium
ATCAGAAAGCCGCCTGTAAAGGATATTGTCTACTGCAAGCGCTGGCAGATATTCGATCCCGTCTTCATTTGTATAGCCTTCTTTATGTATGCAAAAAAAACGGTCGTACATTTTTGCCTCGGAAATCATAATATCAAGCCATTTAGGCCCCTTGACCCACCATCCGATAATTTTTTTAATCCTGTATTTATCTTTCAGATATTTTAAATATCCTCCGTCAAATCCATGCCCGCGCATGACAAAAAGTATATCAGGCCTGAAATCAGTTAAGGTTTTTTCCAGCAATCTCTGCCTGAAATTTTGGTTGTTCCACGGGGAGTCTCTTAGTAAATCGATTTGCCTTAGCCCCATATTCCACAATATCTTGTTAGCGGGTTTTAAAAAAAATTCTGCAGGGCTGTTAACGCCGCTGTCAAAACAGAGGACTTCACAGCCAAGCGCCTGCAGCGCCCTGGCACAGGACGATCCGAGCGGGATGTTTTTTGTATTAAAAAAGTAGCTTATGACGATTCTCGGATATTTGTTCATAGTCTGCATTATTCTGTCCCGGCAAATAATATTTTATGAGGTTAGTGCTTTCCGAATTGTTCCAGGAAATTATACAACTTTTCACTCAGTATTTTATAGTCTCTAAATTCCCTCGTTATCTCTCTGCCTTTAGCGCCCATTTCAGATAGTCTGTTATTCGGCGCGTCTAAAATTTCTTTCATGGTCTTCTTGATGCCGTTCTTTGTGAAATCGCAAAAGAAGGCGCTTTCATTATCATAAAGCGAGACATATTCCGGAAGGTAATTAAGCAGCGCGGGCAGCCCCATGCTGTAATATTCCAGGGTCTTTGTCGGAGAAGAAACGCGATACAGGCTATTTTCGGGAATTAATCCGATCCCGATGTCATAGTCCGCCATTTTCAGGAAGAGTTCGTTTCTTGGGACTGCGGGGCAGATGTTTATTCTTTTGTCACCGCTCTTTTTAATCTTCCGGGTTATCTCGTTGTCGCTTGGCGTATATATATCAAGAATAAAATCTTCTTCCAGTTCCGAAAGGGCCTCGACAATCAAATCCGTTTTCCTCAGGTGGCCGACAGTCCCGGTATAAATTAATTTCCTAACTGTATTATTATTCGGCTTATATAAGGGCAGGCCGGCAAAATCCACGCCCATAGGAAGGGAAAGATAAGCAATGGGGATGTCAGGATAAAAAGTCTTCTTGAACTCTTCCGACATAACTATAAGGAAATCACATTGTCTCACAAGTTTTTTTTCAAGATAAGTTTTTAATTTATATTCAATTGTTTTTCTGAAAACAGCCTTGTGCTCTTCCCGGGCCTCAAAAAGTCTTCTGAAGGTGTGCGGGAACGAGTGCCAGAATCCAACGCGGAAATTATACGCCCTCTTATTTCTCAAAAGGTCTCTGAGCACCGGGAAAAAGTTTCTTGCAATTACAATATCCACTTCATTCAGGTTGATGAGCCTGTTTAGCTCTTTGCAGAGATTTTTCCTTTTATATGAGTAAGGAATATATATTTTATTATCGTCCTTAATAATGCCTTGTTCCAGTGTCTTCGAGAAATAGACAAGATGGACCTCGCATCTCTCC
>SCSY01000020.1 GCA_004298625.1 Nitrospirota bacterium
CTTCTATTTCCAAATCAACTTTATTCAAAATCTCGGCAATTTTCTTCTGCTCCGAAAGATTAGGAAGTGCAATTTTTATATTAAGGACTCTATTTGGTGCGGTGTGGCGTACTGTTGTTCCTGTGGCGGTAGATTTAATCACTCGTTTAAACATTTCTGAAAGGATGAAATAGTAAAGAAAATTTTTATCCACTTTCTTATTTCTAAAAACGATTTTCCCAATTCGTTGGTTATGTAGAATTCTCTCTCCTTGCGGGATCAAAGCCGGGTTCCCGAGTATTTTACAGAATGGAGAAAGATCTGTCATAACAATTACTAAGTCATTTGGCGAAAGAGCGAATTCCTTTGGATAATCGCCAGAATATCTCTTGAGATTTCTGCCATTAAAATAAAGCCCCCCATCTTCTCTGAAATTTCCAGGTGTAAGAAGTACTGGGCCTTTGCTACCAAAATGTTGTCCTTCAAAGGCATATCCATGTTTTACAGACATCAAATTGTCTAATTTGCTTACCTCCCACTCCTCCGGTATCTCGCCAATCTCAGTCTTCTTAAACTTCTTATGCCCGATGCCGCGAGTAAGAAGTTTCTGCATCAGTCCTTTCTTAAGTTCCTTCGTCTTCTCAATAATCCTGTCCGTCTCCTCGATAGCGTCATCAACAGTCGTCAAAATCTCTGCGATTCTATTTTGTTCGTTAATTGATGGGGCAAAAATCATGAAATCTGAAAGGTCTTTTCTGTTTATAGCTTCAAATGTGCTGCCTTGCGAAACTTTTTCTAATGCCTTTCTATGAAAGAGCATTGACTGATACAAGTAATCAGAGTTTATTTTAGTTGCTCGTATCGCTCCAAGCCCTCTGCCAATACAACATTCATGAGGAGCAATATTGATTTCCCCTACGGGAGCACGGACACTAATTAAAATGTCACCCTCTTTAGCAACTTTCGAGGGCTTTTTGCACCATCTCCTTACGGTTGGATACTTTGATCCAAAATCGGAGTTACCCTGATAGAATGGCAACCCTTCCTCATAATCATGACAATCTTGAGATGATGGAGACTGCCCCATGTTTATTTCTGTCACTTGAGATAATGCCAAGGCTTCCCAATCTACCGGTATCTTCCCTATCGGCGTATCTTTGAATTTAATCCCTGTCCTCAAACTTTTTATCTGGCTCATGACTCTTTAGACTCTCGACTCTTGACTCTTGACTCATAGACTCTTTAGCCTCCATCCCAAACACCCTGATTATAAAATCTTCAAATGCCTTTGCATAGTCTTCAGGCCGCACACCGCGCCCCGGAATCGCTGGAATATCAATTCCGCTTCGGGCAAACTCATTCCCGACAATCTCCATCGCATCGCGGAGCTTTGAGCTTTTCATATACTCTGATGTTGTCTCACCTATTTCCAGTATCGCAGTCCACACCGTCAGCAAGGCTTTAAAGAGGGATATCCAATCAATCCAAGCAAGTCTTCTGATTTCCTCATAGCTGCCTTTTGACAAAAACTCCCACCAACGTTCTTGTGAAAGCCAATATTCAATTTTCCTTTTCCCTCTTATCCGTGTTAATACAAGTCCGGATTTTGCCAACTCTATAAGTGTGTCCTGAGCGCCACGCACTGAAATGCCGATTGCCTTTGCAACTTCCGAAGGATGCCCTGCGTCATGGGTTAAGAGATAGAGAATGCATTCAGCTCGGCTTCCGACGCCGAAAAGGCCGCGGAGCATGAACCTTATGTTTGCCTCTGAGGTAGGTATTACTTCTCTTGACTTTCTGCTCAGCTTAAACATCGGGCGATAAAAACCATACTTTGAAAATAGATCGTCAACCGGAATAGTAATCATCAAAGCAACATCTTTTTTATATCTTACGGGGAATAAAGGCTCTGGCTCTTGCGATATTTTCTTATAGCAAAGCTTTGCAAGATTGCTCCACTTTCTCTCCTGCCCTTGTGAAGAAAGGAATTCAGAAACAGCTCCCATAAGACGGCAGGTTTCATCTGAACTCTTTCTCAGAATTCCTCTTAGTCTTTGTATATCAATCCACTGTCCATTCGTAACAAGCCAGTCCATGACCTCATCAAAAAGTCTTGGGTCATAGCGCCCTGTTTCAAGAGTAAATACAAGTAACGCCTCAGGATCTATCGCCCATGGTTCTCTGGCTCTTGCCTCTCCGAGAACACCAAGGGTTGACCACTGCCTCCAGAGGAAACCGAGGACATTATCAAGGAATATATCTCTAAAATCTTTCTGCAACATCCTTATGCCCCATATGTATTAGCAGTTCTTTAACGCTCTGTCTGAAATTTTCTGAAACATCGTGCGTCATGCTCCAACGCGCCGCTTCTTCCAGTTCCTTTGCATCCGGCTCCAACAACAGAAGGTCATTGTAATGCTTTCCCATCCCTTGATCGACTGAAGCGTAGAGCTTAAAGCATATTGGGTCATATCTGCTCAAAAAGTGAACGGTCAGATATTTTCCAAAAGCTCTCGTCTCAACCCTGTTCATCAACCCTTCAGGCAAACCGAAGTCAACAACAGATGTCGGGCCGGGATTGAGCCATTTTTCAGGGAGATTGAAATCTCTCGCAACTTTCTGGGATGCAGTATCAAGTTCTCGCGGGAAAGGCTCTGCTTTTTTTAGATGAATATTCCCGGCAGAGTTTCTTTCAGTAAAAGCTACCACATCAACATCTTTTGTTGCGCGCTTTACTAAGCCGAGCACATTAAGAGCAGAGCCGCCGCATACAACCAATTCTGGAACTGTTGCGTTAAGCGCTTCCAACTGCTCTCCCAATGCGCTCAGTATCTTCTCTATCTCTTTCTTGTCCTGGAACATGGCTAAATTTTATACCCCAATTCTTTTAAATAAGCGTTCATCTTGTCTTCTGTTTTGGCGCGATTCTTTTTCAGTTCTTTAAGCTCATCTACGACATTCTGAACATCTATCTCTTCTTCCTCTTCAGTCACATCAATATACCGCGCGATATTAAGGTTATAGTCATTCGAGCGGATTTCATCCAATGCGACGGGGCGGCAGTATTTGTCTATTGTCTTGTATCCCATGTATGCGTCAACTATTTTTTTGATGTCCTGTTCTCTGAGCTTGTTCTGGTTTTTTCCTTCAAGGTAATCATTAGCGCCATAGAGCAAGAAAACTTTTCCCCTGCGATCTTTTGGCTTGTTTTTATTAAGGACAAATAAACACGCAGGAATGCCGGTTCCGTAAAATAGATTCGAAGGAAGCCCAATGACAGCTTCCAGTAAGTCTTCTTCCAGGATACCCTGCCGGATTTTTCCCTCTGCGCCGCCTCTGAAAAGTGCGCCATGAGGGAGTACAACGCCTGCCCTGCCTTTGGGATTCAGCGTTGCAATCATATGCTGGACAAAGGCGTAGTCGCCGTAACCTTTTGGCGGAATGCCGAAGCGAAATCTTCTATAGGAATCGTGTTGCGCTTCCTCGTAACCCCAGTTTTTTAGTGAGAAGGGCGGATTAGCGATAACCATATCGAATTCAATCAGCCTGCCATCTTTCAGCAGTCGTGGCTTCCTCAGAGTATCTCCTTTTTCAAGCGTTGCTGTTATACCATGCAGGAGCATGTTCATCTTGCATATTGCCCATGTTCCGATATTCCTTTCCTGACCATAAAGAGAGATATTCTTCCAGTTTTGCTTGTTTTCCCTTAAATGATAGACAGACCTGATGAGCATGCCTCCGGAACCGCAGGCGGGATCGCATATCCGCATCTTCTCCTGCGGATCGAGTATCTCGACAAGAAGTTTAACCACTTCTTTCGGTGTGTAGAACTCGCCGCCTTTTTTACCTGCATCATCTGCGAATTGTGCAATAAGAAACTCATAAGCCCGGCCTAAAATATCAGGGTCAGACAAGTTTTCGTTTCGGAGAGATATTTTGGAGAAATGAGTGATGAGTTTTGATAATATCTCATCAGGCAGCCTATCTTTGTCATTAAAGTCAGTGGCTGAAAGAACTCCTTCAAGTTTATCCGGTCTCGCTTCTTCCAAAGCTTCATTGGCTTTATTAATTATTGCTCCAAGATCCTGAGTTTTCGTCTTTATATAATTCCAATGGGCTTTGTGGGGAACAAAAATATCATGCTCATCACGATTTTTCCATGCTAATTCCTTGTCCTTTGTCTCTTTCTCAATTCTTTCGCCTTCCTCATCGAATACATCAGCAAGACGCTTTAAGAACAAAAGGCCGAAGATATAATTCTTGTAGTCAGAGGCATCTATGCTCCCCCTTAAAATATTGGCGGATTCCCAGAGATAGGCTTCGAGTTTTTCTAAAGTTAATTTTTCCATATAAACCCCTTTTTTCATGAGTGTTGTTAGGTTTTATACCACATGCTAAATTGATTTGTCAATGCTTATTTTATAGTTTATCATCATTTTTATTGATAATAAACTATTTTAATATCTATCTTGAACTCAGAAAGACAAGCGCTTCGACATGGTAGGTATTGGGAAAGAAGTCAATCATCCGCAGGGAATCTATATTATATTTCTCATTAAGCTTTTTCAAATCCCTTGCGAGGGTTGCGGGGTTGCAGGAGACATAGACAATCCTTTTTGGAGAGAGGTCTATAACCTTCTTCATGACATCCGACGTAAGTCCAGGTCTCGGAGGGTCGAGAAGGATAATATCGAACTTCTCATTTATTTTATATTTCTCTGCAGATGATTTTATGAACCTGCAGTTGCTGATATTATTCAGTTTTGCATTCCTCTGTCCGTCCTCTATCGCATAAGGGTTTCCCTCGACAGCAATAACCTGCGAGGCGTGCGCTGCGACCGGCAACGAGAAATTGCCTGCGCCGGAATAGAGATCAAGAACCCTCATTCCTTCCATCGGCTGGAGTTCATTAATAATCAGAGCAACGACCTTTCTGTTGAGGTCCCAGTGCGCCTGAAAAAAACTCCACGGCGTGACCGTGTATTGAAGCCCGTTCAGATCGAGCTTGATATAATCCTTTCCCAAGGACTCTCCGTTATCAAATGCAATGCCGGAAAATCCTAAATCCATAATGAGCTTTTCTGCCTCCTCGGCTGAAAACCTTGTTTTAACCAGAGCATTTGCTGAATCACCGAACGATATATGAAGCTCCTTTAAGCCGGACAAATTCATATCCTTCAGCTTCCTGACAAAAATGTTTATCTCATTAATCATAAGGGGACATTCGTCAATGCCCACTACATCATGCGACCCCTCTTTATAAAAACCAATCTTTCCCTTTTGAGATACTTTAAACTGTCCCCTCTGCCTGTAATGATAATTCTTATCCGTAAGGGCAGTAGATAAGGCTGTCTCAATCCCGCCGATTCTCCTTACGGCATCGAGCAATACCTCTTCCTTCATCGAGACCTGTTTTTCATATGAAATGAACTGAAGCTGACACCCGCCGCATATCCCGAACACAGGACAGGGCGGCTCAATCCTGTCAGGCGAAGGCTCGATTACCTTCCTGACAGTTGCTATGGAATAGTCCCGCTTTTTCTCTTCGATAGAAACATCTACAAGCTCCTCTGGGATCGCACCCCTGATAAAGATAACGCCGTTTTCGCGCGCTATCACATAACCTCCGTAAACTGCCGACTCTGCCTTTATTACCATTGGTGTATTATTTTGCCAGCAGCTTTTTTATGGTGCTTTTGAGTTCATTGAGATCCGCTGATTTTACGATATACGCTTCCGAAGCCCAGACGGCAAAATCATCCCTGTAGTCATAGGCCGTGGACATGATAATAGGAAGCCTCGGCTTTTTCTCTTTCATCTGTCTCAGAAGTTTTATGCCGTCAACGTCAGGCATTAGAATATCAAGAGTAACAAGGTCGGGATCTTCCTGCGCAAACAATTCCATGGCTCGCGAGCCGGTGCCTGCGACAACAACATTGTAACCCTCTTCTTCCAGTTCTTCCTTGTAAAGTTTCTGGATATGCAGATCATCGTCAACCACCAATATTTTCATAGTCCCTCCTTTAAAGGTAAAAATACTCTGAATGTTGTCCCTATGCCCACTATGCTTTCAACCTCTATCCTGCCTTTATGCTCCTCGATAATCCTGTTGGTAATTGCAAGTCCAAGCCCTGTGCCCGAGGCCTTTGTCGTATAAAACGGGCTGAAGATAAAAGGCAAATCTTTTTCGTCTATGCCGGGGCCTGTATCGCTTATCTCAACCACAACGGAATTTTCTCCTGCATAAGTCTTTACTGCTATGGTGCCCTGCGTGGTCAATGCCTGAATGGCATTGTTGAATATATTGAGCAATGCCTCTTTTACCCTGTTAGGGTCCATAAAGACCTGCGGCGCCTCCCCGAGGTCTTTTAAAATACCAATCCCTCTTTCCTTCAGGTCTGCTTCTACCAACGATACTATATCATTAATAAGTTTGTTAATATCAACCCTCTCTTTTGACAGCCGGGCCTCTTTTACAAAGCCCAGTATCTCCTTAAGAATATCCTCAAGCCTTCCCACCTCTTTTGCTATGATGCCTGCATATTCCTTAAGATTCCCGTCAAGCTTACCCTCGAGTCTTCTCGCAAATCCCCCGACAGACACAAGCGGGTTTCTAATCTCATGCGCCACCTTTGCCGCAACTTCGCCGAGGGCCGCCATCCTTTCCGCTGCAATCAGCTTCTCCCTGAGGTTATTCAATTCAGTGATATTCCTGACAACGTGAACCGTGCCGAGAAATTCCCCTCCTGCATCAAAGACAGGGGAACTCGATGTTAAAAATGTTCCTCCAAGATGCTTGTCCTCAATCTCTTCGATATATGCCTTCATTGTTGTAACCGTCTTATGGTGCGGACATTCCGTCCACGGTTCGTCCATGCCGTGGAATATTTCGTAACATTTCCTTCCCACGATCTCCTCGGCAGGCATTCCTATCTTGTCGGCCACCGCCTTGTTTATATTTTTAATCGTGTAGTCCTTATCGGTAATATAAACCATATCCGAGATGGACCTGAAGATATTCTCCAGTTCGGCCTCTGCGCGCGATACCTTTTCAAACAGCCTTGCGCTCTCAATGGCGCTCGCAACCTGATTCGCAAAACCGTTTAGAAATTTCATATCCTCATCAGTTATCAGCCGCCTGGTAAAAAAATTATCCACCCATAAAACACCTATGACCCTGTCCCTTGAGATCAACGGCACAGAGGCATACGCCTGGGTTCCAAGCTGCTGTATAAGAATAAGATCAGATAAAGGCTCATCTTTAACATCCTGCACATTAACAGACATCCTATCTTTAACCGTACGCGTAAGCACAGTCTCATCTTCAAGGGAAAGCTCCATGCCGAGAGCCAACCTGTCAAGAAAGGAGTCCTTTCTCAGAGGGCCTGTTTCTATGTCCTGCATAATATCCGGGAGCGTCCTCTTTTCTATCGAGAGTTTTTCCCATATACCCCATGCCTCTTCAGGACTTGCAGGCCCGACGCCCATAGCGCCTTTCACAACGCCCTTTTTCTCATCAACAAGGAAGAGTATCGCCCTGTTAAAACCGAGTCCGTCACTCATCGTCACCGCAGTCAATACCATCCTGAGCAGCCTGTCAAGATCCAGCGTGCCCCTCATTGCAGAGCTTATGAAAAATAACCTCGACAGTTCCTGATTCCTTCTTATGAGTTCCTTTTCAACACGCTTCCTTTCCGATATATCCCTCGATATTCCGCTTATCCCTATAACCTCCCCTGCCGAGTCTTTTATAGGCGAAAGCGTCAGGCTCACCTCTATTATCGAACCGTCCTTTTTCTGCCTTAAGGTCTCTATATCCTTGAGGAGTTCTCCTTTTTTTAGTCTTTCGATATTGCCTTTTTCCGCTTCTATGAGGAAATGAGGGGCAAACGGCAGAAATTTGCCGACAGCCTCAAGCTCTGTGTAACCGAATGTCCTTTCGGCACCCTGATTCCATGAGGTTATAATTCCGGCAAGATCAGACGTAACTATGGCATCCGCTGAATTGCCTATGAGGCTTTCAAGGTAGTCCTTTGTCTGCGCAACCTCTTTATAAAGCCCAAGTATCTCCTCGTGATAAAGTATCCTGTCGGTTATATCCTGTATAAATACAACGCTTTCGATAATATTGCCGGCCTCATCCTTAATCGGATATGACGTCAGCTCCGCATAGTTCACTCCCTTGGACTGTGTTATAGAGTTTATCTCGCCTGTTTCATACGTAACCTTGGCAACACAATGAGGGCATATCCCCTCTTCTTTTTTATGAAAAATTTCTATTGCGCTTTTACCCACCATCTCGCCGGCAGTCTTATTGGCCCAATCCTCCACAAATTTGTTTACCGACATTATCTCGAAGTCTTTCCCGAGGGTAACGATGCCGCCCTGCACGCTGTCAAAGAGGATGTCCATTCTCTTTTTTGCTTCAACAGCCTGCCTTTCACTCAGGCGTCCACTTTCGTAAATCCTTGCCTTTCCTATAGCAACCGCTGATATCGCCGCAAAGGCAATTGCCGTATTCATATCATCAACAGAAAACGACATAACACTTCCATCCATGCCCATCTTGTCATAAAGGCCGAGCGTCCCTATAACCTCCCCGCCGACCTTAAACGGCACACATACTACGGATTTAACGTCAATTACAGGCACTCTCATACCTGGCGGCATTTTGGATACATCTTCGACAAGCAGGGGTTTAGCCTCTTTTGCGACCCACCCGGCTATGCCGTCCCCAAGCGCCAGATCCATCTGCTCCTTTAAGCCCTCTGATAGCCCGTAAGAAGCCTTTATTCTCAGAATATCATCCTCCAGCAGCCTGATAATGCAGCCTCTTGCCTCAAGAAGTTTTGTAATCTCAAAGGCAACTATCCTTAGAAGTTCATCCAGATCCGTTACCGAGGTGACGGTTGTGCCTAATTCATATAAAACCGTAAGCTTCTGCAATTGGTTTTTTGTTGAGGTGTAGAGTTCGGAATTTCTTACAACAGAGCTTATGGTATGCGCGAGTATGACAAGCGTGTTCAGCTCATCTTCCCTGAAGCCATGCGTCTCGTAGCTCTTGAGCGCGAGCAGTCCAAAACAATGGCTGTCCCTGACAATCGGAACTACAAGCAAAGATCCGAACTTGCCGAAAGCATCAAATTCCCCCTTCCCTGCTTTATCTATACCATTTATGACCACAGGCTTGAGATTTTTAATAACTCCCTCCACTATATTGTTATCCAGCGGAAGGCATTTGTTCCCGTTCGCCGCTTCTGTTTCATTGCTCGCCTCAAGACAGAAAGCATTTCTTTCATGCCTGAAAAGATATATGGAGCATGTTCCTTTACCGAGCTTATCGGCCACTGTATCTGCAATCAGGCTTAGCGCATCTTTGAGTTCGGGCGTAGTGGCTGCTATCCTGGCTGTCTCGAGCAGCAGCTCTGTTTCCGTAAGCCTGTTCTGTATCTTTACGCTTGAATCCTGGAGCTTTTCCACCATCTCATCAAATCTTTTGGAAATTAATCCCAATTCATCCTTTTTAACGGAACCTATCCTGTGGGTTAAGTCTCCCTTGCTTATCATCTCTGTTGCCTTGAGCAGGTCATTAAACGGCGACGTAATCATCTTTTTCATGAAGAGGGTAAGGGATATGAATGCAAAGGAGCTCAGGACAAACAGGGCGGCAAGATAAAATGCCATCTGCCTTTCAATCTTTTCACCCTCGCCGATAGCTGCGGTGAGAGCGCTTATCGAGCCCGTACGCAAGGCATCCATTTTTTCACGCAGGGATCCTTCTTTTTCCTCAAGCCTGAGCAATATAATCAGCACATCCCTGTCTCCAACAGGCTGCTCTGCAGACATGACGGCATTTGCCACTTCCTTCAACTCCTCAAAATCTTTTCCTATAACCTCTATGGTCTCCTTGTCCCGCACAGACCTATGCAGCCGGCTAAAGGTCGTATAGACATTCTTTAGTTTTTCCCTGTAGTCTTTTTTGAATTTACCCCTCCCCGTGATAGCCCAGCCCTCGGCAGTCATGACAAAATCCACTACCGATGATTTCCATTCCTCGTAAAGGTTATATTCCTCTGTGACCGACTTCTGATTTGCAAAGTTGCTGCTCATGCGGTTAAAAATAAAAAAGCTTCCGGCAACAAGCCCTGCTGTCAGCAAAATAAAGGCTATCGAAAAAATTGTAAGTTTTGCCCTGAGGCCCATATCCCCTCTTATTGCCTTTTCAGTTTTATAGCCCGGCTATAAAGTTCGATATATTTCTTTGCAGAGCTTCCCCATGAAAAATCCATCTTCATTGCATTAAGAATCAATTTCTGCCATTTCAGCTTATCGGAATAAACACAGATGGCCCTTTTCAGACATTCGGAAAAAGCAGACGGAGCGTAACCTGAAAAAAGAAAACCCGTGCCGTTGCCTGTCGGCGCTTCATAGTCCATAACCGTATCCGCAAGCCCGCCGGTCTTTCTCGCGACCGGGATCGTTCCGTATCTCATGGCAATGAGCTGTCCCAGGCCGCAAGGTTCGTATAGCGAAGGCATCAGGAATATATCTGCTCCGGCGTATATCTTATGGGCCAGGTGGTCTTCAAACCCTATATTTACATATACCCTGCCCTTATATGTTTTCACAGCGTCGGATAATTTCTTCTGAAAAAAATCATCTCCCCTGCCGAGGATGACAAGGTTTACGCCTGTTGAAATGATTTCCCCGATGGACTCTAAAACAAGGTCCATCCCCTTCTGGCTGGACAGCCTGCCCACCATGCCTGCAACGGGCATTTCGACATCCGGTTTTATTGAGCAGTCTTTCAGGAGCTGCAGTTTGCATTTTTTTTGCCTTCGATATTCTCGATGCAATAATTTTTTTGTATCAGGCGGTCTGAATCCGGGTTCCATTCGCTGTAGTCTATTCCGTTTACGATCCCTGCAAGAGCCGACGCCCTCTTCCTCAAGAGACCGTCAAGCCCGAATCCGTGTTCCCTCGTTAATATCTCCCTTGCGTAGTTGTTGCTGACCGTGGTTATGTAATCTGCAAATATCAACCCGGCCTTCAAAAAATTTATCTTCCCGTAAAACTCAATCCCCTCAGGATTAAACCATACCGGATCAAGCCCGGTTAACGGCATCGCAGAGGGAGGGAACAATCCCTGATAGCCGAGATTATGAATTGTAATTACCGAAGCAGTCCCGCTGAAGAATCTGTCGGACCTGTACAATGTCTTAAGATACATGGGCAATAACCCGGTCTGCCAGTCATTGCAATGAATCACATCCGGCTTGAATTCAAGCGCCTTGCACGCCTCAAGTATTCCCCTTGCAAAAAAAACAAAGCGCGCCGCATTATCGGGATAGTCGCCTGCGGGGCTGCCGTAGAGGTCGTCCCTGTTAAAAAATTCATTGCACTCTATAAAATACGCCCCGGCCTTATCCGGCGTGCCGTAGCTGAATATCCTGCCTGAAATATTATTGTTGCCTACAGGCGCCTTAATCTTCAGTCCGGTATTTTT
>SCSY01000217.1 GCA_004298625.1 Nitrospirota bacterium
TCATAATGGTTCTCCTTTTTGTTTCCAGAAATTGAATTCAAAAAATTACCTTCATCTTTGGACTTCTTCAAGGCGGAACTCCAGACAGAATACACGGGTCTTTATTTGAATGGCTCAAAATAAGCCCTTTGCGAGTTACATCTAATTTTTGAAAATCTTTTAAGGGAGTAAGACTGACTGACTGACTGACTGACTGAGCAATATTAAGGCCGGATTAATTAAGGCAGAAAAAAAGATAAGCCGCAAGGTCGCATATTTTCCCAAGAATTCTACCCCTCCCAGAAAAAGATGCTGTTTTATAGCATTCGGGAAATCTTTGTGTCAAGGGAAATCTGAGTCAATCGGCAATCCCTTCAAAACCTATCCCTCTATATATTGTTTTATCTTTGCCGTATCCTCTGCGGAAAGATCAACAAACTGGATTCCGATTCCGACACTCGGCTGTGCATGCTGAACCCGCGCCATTGCCTTAACAGGCACATCATTAATTTTAAAACTTATCTCAAATATTGCGCCGGTTATAAAATTGGCCTGCGTGTAAATATACATGCCTTCCATGCCTATGTCCAGAGCCTCTGCCTTTATAATGCCGTTAATTATCACATCCTTCTGCACCAAGGCCCTCTTGGCCCTTCGGTCCTTCTCATTGTTCACTGCTTCACCTCATTGCGGGTCGCTCCCGACTGCCCGGACCCGTTTAATTTCTCAACAAATCCCGTATTGAACTCGCCTTTCACAAAGTCAGGATGCGCAATAACCTTTTTGTGAAATGGGATTGTAGTCTTTATGCCCTCGATAATAAACTCATCAAGCGCCCGCTTCATTCGCGAGATTGCCTCTTCCCTGTTTTTCCCGTGCACAATAACCTTTGCTATCAATGAGTCATAATATGACGGAACCGTCCATCCGCCGTAAACAGCGGTGTCAACCCTTACGCCAGGGCCGCCGGGGAGGGATAAAAAGGTAATCTTGCCGGGAGACGGTATAAAACGCTCCGGGTCTTCCGCATTGATCCTGCATTCTATCGAATGGCCGGATATCTTTATCTGGTGCTGCTTGAGTTCTATCGGAAATCCGGCGGCAAGTTTTATCTGCTCTTTTATCAGGTCTATGCCGCTCACCATCTCTGTAACGGGATGTTCAACCTGCACCCTCGTATTTATCTCCATAAAATATATATTCCCAGCCGTGTCCACAATAAATTCTATGGTTCCGATATTTTTATACTTAATAGCCCTTGCCGCCCTTACTGCAAGTTCGCCGATTTTCTTTCTGAATTTATCCGTTGAGACGGGAGACGGGGATTCCTCTATCAGCTTCTGATGCCTCCTCTGAATTGAGCAGTCCCTCTCTCCGATGTGTATGATATCGGCCTTGCTGTCAGCCGCTATCTGGACTTCAATATGCCTCATCTCGGGTATGTATTGTTCTACGTAGAGCTCGCCGTTTCCAAATGCTGCAAAGGCCTCGCGCTGCGCCATATGAAATGCATGTTCGAGTTCGCTCTCTTCCCTGACAATCCTCATCCCCTTGCCGCCGCCGCCGGCAGACGCCTTCATGATAACAGGGAATCCGATCTTCTTTGCCACCTTCATTGCAAGTTCTTCCGAGCTGACAGGGCCGTCGCTCCCCGGAACAACAGGGATGCCGCGCCTTTTCATAATCTGCCTTGCCTTGGCCTTGTCTCCGCCGACCCTGATATTTTCCGGCGTTGGGCCGATAAACGTTATGCCTGATGTTGAGCAGGCCTCTGCAAAATGAGGATTTTCCGAAAGAAAGCCATATCCCGGATGCACGGCCTCTGAATCCGTTATTTCGGCTGCGCTTAAAATACCCGGTATATTCAAATAACTCTGGGCGGAATTTGCAGGGCCTATACAGACCGCCTCATCTGCAAACCTGACATGCAGGGCCTCTTTCTCTATGTCCGAGTATACGGCCACTGTTTTTATGCCGAGTTCCTTGCAGGCGCGTATAATCCTCACCGCAATCTCGCCGCGATTCGCTATCAATATTTTTTTAAATAATTCCATAACTTTTCACTCTTCACTTTTAACTTTTATTTTTTTACACCGGTTCTATCAGAAAAAGAGGTTCACCATATTCTACGGATTGCCCATTTTCAACGAGCGTCCTGACAACCACGCCCTCTGCCTCGCACTCTATTTCATTCATAAGTTTCATGGCCTCAATGATGCACACCACCTGCCCTTTTTTCACCCTTGAGCCGACCTGGACAAACGGCTCAGCCTCGGGAGACGAGGCCCTGTAGAAGGTGCCGACTATCGGAGAAGTCACGGTAATAAGCCTTTGCGTATCATCCAATGCCTCTTGCGCAAGTTTCTCCGGAGCTGCTGCCGATTTTGATATTTCTATAGAAGACAGCAGTTTTTCCCTTTTTATCTTAACCTTGCTGCCGTCCTTTTCTATCTGGATCTCTGTAATATCCGTTTCCTTAAGCAGTTCTATTAACCCTTTTAAATCGTCAAGTTCCATATTACCCTCCCGTTTCAATATCAGTCTCTTTCAGTGTCGGTGATTAGTGTCTGTGTCAGTAACCGGCGCTGATAACCGGCACTGATACTATTTTACCCTCTCTATATATTCTGAGGTCCTTGTATCTACCTTTATTATATCTCCCTCGTTTAAATGAAAGGGAACCCTGACTACCGCCCCTGTTTCCAGTGTTGCAGGCTTTCCGCCTCCTGAAGCCGTATCTCCCTTGAAACCTGCAGGGTCTGTCTTTACAATCTTAAGTTCAGCAAATGTCGGGATCTCCAGGCTGATGGGCATACCCTTATGATATAGGATTTTAACCATCATATTTTCTTTCAAGAACTTTTTGGCATCACCGAGAAGTTCTTTCGTTAGCGGGATCTGCTCATAAGTCTCGGAATCCATAAAATAATACAGCTCGTCCTGAGCATACAGGTATTGCATAGTCTTATCTTCAAGCCCCGGGGTCTCCAATTTTTCCCCGGATCTGAAGGTCTCTTCAAGGACAGCGCCTGTCTTAATATTTCTCATCTTGGTCCTGACGATAGCCCCGCCCCTACCCATCTTTACATGCTGGAAGTCCACTATCTCACAGGGTTCTCCCTTAAATTCTACTTTAAGCCCTTTCCTAAAATCACTTGTAGAAATCAATTATAACCTCCGTAATCATTAAACTATCTCTAACCCTTTGGATAATGTAGTCAGGGTCTCTGCTCCTTTTGACTTCACTGCCACCATATCCTCTATCCTCACCCCGCCTAATCCGGGCACGTAAATTCCGGGTTCGATTGTAAAAACCATATCCTTTTTAATAACCTCTCTGCTCTTCGATGTTATATGAGGCAATTCATGCACCTGAAGCCCCACCCCGTGCCCTGTGCCGTGCCCGAAGAACTCTCCGTATCCTGCCTTTTTTATAACATGTCTTGCAGAATTGTCAATCTTTTTACTTTCCACGCCGGGTGAAACAGCAGAGACAGCCTTCCTGTTCGCCTTTAATACTATATTATAAATCTCCATTTTTTTACTCATATCCTTACCTCTGACGAGCAAGGTCCTTGTCATATCGGAAAAATATCCTCCGGCCTCTCCCCCCCAGTCTATAACAACAAGGTCTCCGGCTTCAATTTTTTTTTCTGTTGCCTTTGCATGAGGCATTGACGAATTCCTGCCGGAAGTTACTATTATATCAAAAGGGATGCGCGCGCATCCTCTTTTTTTAAGCCTTTCCGCAAGCATGACTGCAACCCTGCTTTCCCTTATCCCCTTTTTAATATGCGGTCTCACCTCAAGAAATGCGGTCTCTGCGCGCCTCACAGCCTCTTTTATCAGACTCATTTCTTCGGAGTCTTTTATTGCTCGCGCCTTTTCCACAACATTTTTAAGCGGCTTAAGGACCAAATCTTTCCTGGAAAGCCTCTTAAAAAAATCATAAGGCACTGATGCTTCAAAACCAAGTTTTTTTATCCCGAGTTTTTTAGACAGCGCCGCTATTGTCTTTACCCTCTCTCTCTTTTCAATAAAAATATCCCATCCACTCACTTCCCTGTCGAATTGTTCCTTATACCTGAAATCCGTTGCAAAGATATTCTTTGTTTTTGTTATCAGCAAAAAACCCGAAGAGCCGGTGAATCCGGTGAGATACCTGATATTATTCATATCACTCACCAAAAATCCGTCAATTCCCGTAAAAAATTTTCTTATTGAAAAAAGTCGGAAGTTCATCGGCTTTAACTATCTCGAACGGATATTCTTCGCAGCTCTTAAGGCAAGGAGATAACTGTCGGCTCCAAAACCGCTTATCTGTCCTGTAGCAACCTCTGCAATGTAGGACTTCCTTCGGAATTCCTCTCTTTTATGGATATTTGAAATATGCACCTCGATAACCGGCTTGCCCGTCGCTGATATGGCGTCTCGTATTGCGATGCTTGTATGGGTGTAGGCGGCAGGATTTATTATAAGCGCATCATAATCCATCTCCTGAATTTTGCCTATTATCCCGGCCTCGCTGTTTGACTGCATTATAGAGAGCTTTATTTTAAGCTCGGATGCCAGGGCCGTCATTTTTTTATTAACCTCATTAAGAGAAAACGTTCCGTAAATCTCCGGCTCTCTCTTGCCGAGCATATTCAGATTGGGCCCGTGTATTACCAAGACCTTCAAAAAAACCTCCAATTAAAGTGTCAGTTCTAAGTGCCAGTGTCAATTGACTGATCACTGACACAAAACACTGACACACATTTTAGCAGTTCTATCTGCCTAAACTCAACTGCCTCTTTTTTGAAATACATTATCTCCTTCAAGTATCCATTGCGCTGATGCCGTCTTTTTAGGTAAAATATCAAAATGAGGCAAGATAGATGGCTTTTATAAGAACCGGGCCAATGAAAATATTCCCTTTGCTCATTGCGCTGCTTATCGCCGGATGCTCGTCAACCGAGAAAATCCCTGTGATGCCTGCGGCGCAGGACTCCCCTGAAGAAATACTCAGGGCCGGAGAAATATGGCAAAAAGTCGAGGAGCGAAATAAGACTGTAGAAAATAATCCTGAATGGATAGATAATTCATATACAGGGATAAAGGTCAGGTCGCTCTCTACTCTGCCTATAGGCAAATATGCAGACTATAAAAAATTTCTTGATGACGGCAAGGTCTATATTATCAACCATCCTGCATATTACACCTTCTTCCATCACCCCAGGATAAACGGCAAAGACCAATCCGCGACAAAAGGCATAATGGATATATTCCTGGAAAAGAGCAACGCTTCATGGGAAGGTTCCTCTGAAAATGGCGCTACAAAGCGATACAAAAAAGAGTTCGCAGATATAATGAGGGAATTCGAGAGAATAGAAAATAATTTTATGGAGTTTAAATCTACGGAAGAGAAACTGGTTATTCTTATAATTCCAGGGAATTATAAGAAATATTCAAATTACGTCTATAAAAACGGCCGCGACGAATATGCCCGATATATAAATGCCGTAACGAACCTGTCCGAATCCGTGCTGTATCTGGAGTCAAAAAAGCCGAATCGCGGTCTGCTTATAGATGAAGATTTGAACACGCTCGCCGAGTTTTTGCAAAAGGCAGGCGCAACCTCTGTATTGCTCGGCGGAGAATATATAGGCAGGTGCGAGGAGGAGTTCTATAAACAACTCTCAGGAGCACTCGGCGCCGCTATCCCTGTCGAGATTGTCCCTGAGCTTTCGCCTGTCTCGCCCGAGGACATGAACAGAAGGATGAAAGACCTGCTCGACGCGGATAATAAACTGGATGTCCGGGCCGCTACATACAACATATTAAATGATAAATATGAAAAACTGGAAACGTGCCCAAAAATCAGAAATCTCAAATCCCGTATGACTTATGAAAAACCCGGTGAAAAACAGCATTAAAGCTTCAAAAGCGTAAGCCCTGAGACCGGGTCCAACTCTCTTATCGCATTAACTCCCTCTATCTCGATGATAACCGCCTCAATGACAAGAAACGTCTCTGATTTTTCCCTTAGGCATCCGACCTTAACCATCTCTTTTTTACCGAATGCCCCGTGGAAGTGAACCTTCGGCTCATCCCCTTGATAAAATATAGTTCCCAGTCCGACAACCTCGTGAGTCTCCTTAAGTTCTTTCCATACAGGCACAGGGGGCATAACGTCCTTTTCAGGCCCGACAACTATCTTCCCTTCGCGCATTCCGCCTATGAGATAGAAAACACCGGCCTTTATGTTTTCTTTTTTTGCAATGCTTACAAGATTGTCAAGAACATCTTCACGGTCTTCGAAGCGCGCGACAACAACCCTTCCCGTCTTTCCAACCTGATATTTCATAAGTTTCGTCTCCTTGCTTTAGTTTTTTTTATTCCTGAATCCTCGTAAAAAGATTAACAGCTATAGCTCCGAATATGAGAGGCACGATCCATGTTGCTATAACAG
>SCSY01000397.1 GCA_004298625.1 Nitrospirota bacterium
ACCGCTTCGCGAGCGCGCTGATGTCGGCGCGCAACCTCAATGCCGTGCTCGACGCGGTGTATTTCAACATGCGCGAGGATTTCGACATCCCGCATAGCGCGATGCGGCTCTGGGCGGGCGAACCGGAAGAATCGACGCGCCCCGAATTCACCGGCGTCGGCATTGATCTGTGCGCCTTTGTCGACGAACTGCCCTGCCCCCAATGCGGCCAACAGGTGGTTGCGGGAATCCCATCGTGGTTCGGCGAATCCGGCGAACGCTTGCGCTCCTTCGCGTACATCCCGCTGCGCAACGGCGAACAGGCTTTCGGCCTGCTGGTGCTGGCGAGCGAAGACCCGCAACGCTTCTACCCCGAAATGGGCACCCTCTACCTGCAACGCCTGGGCGACCTGCTGGGGGCAGCGCTGCTGCGCTACCTGGGTTAGGCGGCTCCCGCATGGGCAGCAACGAACCCTCGCCCGCTGAACGCCACCTCCAGGACTTCCTCGACCACTTGACTGGTGAGCGCCGTCTGGCGGCGCTTACCGCCGTCAGCTATCGGCGCGACATTGAGGAATTCATCAAACTGGCCGGCGACACCCCGCTGGATCAACTGCAAATCCACCATCTGCGCCGTTTCGTCGCGCAACTGCACGGGCGCGGCCTAAGCAGCAAGTCGCTCGCGCGCATGATCTCGGCGTGGCGCGGCTTCTACCGTTTCCTTGTAAAGAAATGCAAGTTCCCGCATAACCCTTGCATCGGGCTGCGCGCGCCGAAAGCCGCCAAGCTCCTGCCGCAGGCGCTGTCGCCGGACGAATCCGGTCACCTGATGGAAGTCGCCGAGGATGACGCGCTGGCGATCCGCGACAAAGCCATGCTCGAATTGTTCTACTCTTCCGGCCTGCGCCTGGCCGAACTGGTAGCCCTCGACTGGCATCCCGACGCTATCGACCTGAACGCCGGCAACGTGCGCGTAAGCGGCAAGGGCAGCAAAACCCGCGAGGTGCCGGTAGGCAAATTCGCCATCGCGGCGATACGCGCCTGGCTGCCGCACCGGGAAAACCTGATACTTTCCGGCACACGGGAAAAAGCGCTGTTCGTCGGCAAGACCGGGCGGCGCCTCGGCGCGCGCGCGATCCAGTACCGGCTGGTGCATTGGGCGCTGAAACTCGGCATCTCCGCCAAAGTGCATCCGCACATCCTGCGCCACTCCTTTGCCAGCCACCTGCTGCAATCCAGCGGCGACCTGCGCGCGGTGCAGGAAATGCTGGGACACGCCAATATATCGACGACGCAAATTTACACCCACCTGGATTTTCAGCGTTTGGCGGAGGTTTACGACGCGGCGCATCCACGCGCGAAGCGCAAAATATGATCCTAGCCATAAGCCTCTTTTTGTCCACGAAAAACACGAAAGA
>SCSY01000218.1 GCA_004298625.1 Nitrospirota bacterium
TGAGCGCTGCAATCAAGGAGTTCTGGCAGTCGAGAGGCTGTCTTATAGGCTCTCCTACGTTCAACAATCTTATGTACCCGACTATTGCAGAGTTTCTTTATCACCTGAGGGGATTGAGACCTAAAAACAGGATTGCCGCCGCCTTTGGAAGCTATGGCTGGGGCGGGGGCGCAGTTAAGGAGATATATGAGGAGTTTAAGCGCATGGGGCTTGAGATTGTCGAACCGGGACTGGAGGTTCTTTACAGGCCGTCTTTGGAAGATGAAAATAAGTGTTATGATTTCGGCAGGGATTTCGCAAGGAAGGTTAAAGAATACCATAAAAAGTTTGAAAAGGCTGATTGAATCAGAGGGAGGCTGTATGCGGCGTCTTATATATTTTTCAGTCATTGTGTTTACGCTCTTTTCCTCTGTTGCATTTGCATCCGAAGGGTCTGAGGCTCTAACGGATAATTCGAGGATAAGCCCTCAGAGCCAGGCATGTATCGGATGCCATAGGACATATACGCCCGGCATTGTGGAAGACTGGCTGGCGAGCAGGCATTCAAAGACTACTCCTGCCGAGGCAATTAAAAAACCCGCCCTTCAAAGAAGGGTTTCCGCAGATAGCATCAGCGGTGGGTTGTCTGAATATGTTGTGGGCTGTTATGAATGCCACAGCCTGAACCCGGAAAGGCATAAAGATAATTTTCAGCACATGGGATACAAGATTAATGTTGTTGTTTCTCCGAATGATTGCAATGCCTGTCATCCTGTTGAGGTAAAACAATATTCGGAAAGCAAAAAGGCTCATGCAGTGAAGAACCTTTTGAGCAACCCTGTTTACCATACGCTGGTGGATGTTGTTAACGGTGTTAAGACCATTGAGAACGGGAAAATAATATCAGCCAAACCTACGGAAGCAACCCTCCATGATACATGTCTCGGATGCCACGGCACAAAGGTGGAGGTGAAGGGTCTGAAGAAGATCTTCACAAAGATGGGCGAGATAACAGTGCCTGACCTTACGAACTGGCCCAATCAGGGAGTAGGAAGGGAGAACCCCGATGAAAGTCGCGGGACATGCACTGCATGCCATGCAAGACACGCTTTTTCAATCGAGGTGGCGAGGAAGCCGTATACCTGCAGCCAATGTCATCTCGAACCCGATGTGCCTGCATGGAATGTATATAAAGAAAGCAAGCACGGCAATATTTATTCGTCAAAAGGGGATGAGTGGAATTTCAGCAAGGTCCCGTGGGAAATAGGGAAGGACTTTAAGTCGCCGACCTGCGCAACATGCCATAACAGCCTTATCGTATCTCCTGACGGCAGCAAGCTTGCCGAAAGGAACCATGATTTCGGCGCACGTTTATGGGTGAGGGTATTCGGCCTCATTTACAGTCATCCGCAGCCGAGGTCGGGGAATACAACGATAATCAGGAATAAGGATGGTTTGCCGCTGCCGACCACCTTTACAGGAGAACCTGCATCAGAGTTTCTGATTGATGCATCGGAGCAGGACAGGAGACTGGACATAATGAAGAGCGTTTGTAAGGGATGCCACAGTTCCAGTTGGACCGACGGTCATTTTGCAAAACTCGAAAATACAATAAAAGAGACGAATGAGATGACCCTTGCGGCCACGAAACTTATGGTTGAGGCATGGGGAAAGGGAATCGAGGACAAGACAAATCCTTTTGACGAACCTATCGAGCAGCTGTGGATAAAGCAGTGGCTGTTTTATTCAAACTCTGTCAGATATGCCTCTGCAATGACAGGCGCGCCGGACTATGCCGCATTTAAACTCGGCTGGTGGGAGTTGACGAATAATCTTATGATGATGAGAGACGCCATAGATATTAAGGGGCAAGTAGGAAAGAAAAGCAGCCCCAAGACTATTAAAAAGAAATGATTAAAAACAAGGAGCTTCTTGAAAGAAAAACTAAAAAAATTGTTAGCGGAACAGGACTACGATGGATTAATTAAGCTCTCATACCGTGAGGGCAGAATACTCAGCGCCCTTATATCCCTGACTTATGATAAAAAAAGCCTCATAGCATGGCGGGCTATAGAGGCTGTCGGCCTAATATCCCGGGAAATAGCAAAGACAAAGCCTGAACTTGTCAGGAATACCGTCGGCCGTCTTTTATGGATGATCAGGGATGAGTCGGGCGGGATAGGGTGGAGCTCTCCTGAAATGCTCGGAGAGATTGTAAGAAACAACCCTGAACAATTTGCAGATATTGCGCCCATAATAGTCTCCTTCCTCGATGAAGACATGCTGAGCGCCGGGGTGCTCCGGGCTATTGAAAGGATAGGAGGGAAGGATGCCGAACTTGTCAGGCATTCAGCTCCGTTAATTCTTCCTTACCTCCGTAATCCCGACCCTTTGCTTCGCGGACTTGCCGCATGGGCTATCGGTTGGATAGGCCCTGCGGAAACTGTAGCGGATCTTGAAAGACTTCAAGGCGACGGCAATAAGATTATTATTTATGACGAAGGGGAGTTGAAGGAAAAGACCGTCGGAGAGCTTGCCGGAAGAGCAATAAAAGAGATCAACAGCCTTGCAGGAGGTTGAAGGCCGACGGGCGTATGTCCGGCTGCATAGTTGCATAAATTCTAATATAAAAAATCAATTGACTTATCCATTAATTGTATGTTAAATTTTTATAGTATGCGTATTGGAAGGAACTGGAAAATAGACCCTGAAAAGCGAGGTGATTAAAGTGGAAAATAAGAAAAAAAGAATGGCGATCATTGCCTCAAAGGGAACTCTTGATATGGCATATCCTCCGTTGATACTGGCCTCTACTGCTGCAGCCATGGATGCGGAGGTTGCGATATTTTATACGCTCTACGGAGTGGATATCGTCAATAAAAAGAAGAACCATTCCCTGAAAGTGGCGCCCATCGCTAACCCCGCCATGCCGTCCCCCGTGCCGTTTCCAAACATATTGGGTGTTCTTCCGGGCATGACTTCTCTGGCTACGATGATGATGAACGGGATGATAAAGAAGATTAACTGGCCTTCTATTCCCGAACTCCTTAGTCTATGCACAGAGGCGGGAGTAAGGATGATAGCCTGCACCCCGACACTTGAGATGACAGGCGTCAGCAAGGCCGACCTTGTCGAAGGGGTAGAGGTGGCAGGAGCTGCAGAGTTTCTTGATTTCGCATTTGATGCAAATATATCGCTGTTTGTATAATGAGGGAGGTGTTTAAAAATGGCTGATATAAAACCTGACGCAACACTTGATTGTAAGGGAATGAATTGCCCGCTGCCGATTCTCAAAACTAAAAAGGCGATACAGGGGCTGACAACGGGACAGGTTCTTTTCCTTGAGGTGACCGATGCAGGTTCAAAATCGGATATCCCGGCGCTCTTAAGAAGAACCGGAGATGAACTTGTCGAAATGAACGAGTCTAACGGTGTTTTTAGCTTTACAATAAAAAAGGGATAGCAAAAAGAGGAGGAGGTAAAATGAGAAAACTTTTATTGTTCTTGTCTTTGACGTTGCTTTCGATTTTATTCGCAGGCAATATTGCGCATGCGACAAACGGCTACTTCTCACATGGTTACGGACTTAAGTCAAAGGGAATGGCCGGCGCCACAACCGCAGTGCCTCAGGATTCAATGGCAGCAGCAACCAACCCGGCAGGTATGGCATTTGTGGGAGAGCGTTTTGACATTGGGGTGGACTGGTTCAGTCCAAAACGCGAGGCCGAGCGCACCGGCGCCGGAGCGGCGTCCAACATAAACGGAGCGGCTGAAAGCGACAGCAACAACTTTTTCATTCCGGAGCTTGGTTATAACAGGATGCTTAATCCCGACACATCTATCGGAATAACTGTTTATGGAAATGGCGGAATGAATACAAATTACCCTAACGGACAGATTACATCCGCTTCGGGAGTCGGCACCTGCAATAACTTCCTTACCATGGGCGGCCAGAATACGGCAACAAGTCATAACCTCTTATGCGGCACGAGCAGATTAGGGGTTGACCTTATGCAGCTTGTTATTGCCCCTACCGTGGCTTATAAGATCACTTCCAACCATGCATTCGGTATTTCCCCATTAATCGGCTATCAGAGGTTCAAGGCAGAAGGCCTTCAGGGATTCGCGGCATATTCCGAAGACCGCAATAATCTGACAAACAACGGCTATGATACTGCCAGCGGTATGGGACTGCGCGTAGGCTGGATGGGCAAGATTACAGACATGGTAACATTGGGAGCTGCTTACTCTACAAAGATTTATATGACGAGATTTGAAAAATACAAAGGCTTGTTTGCCGAGCAGGGCGACTTTGATATGCCGGAAAATTACAACGCCGGTATTGCAGTCAAGCCTTTTAAGCCTCTTACATTGGCTTTTGATTATCAGCGCATTAACTATTCGGGCGTTCAGGCTGTTGGAAATTCGAGCAAAAACGGCGGCTCTGCGATAGCAAATACGCTCGGCGGCGACAACGACCGCGGTTTCGGCTGGAGGGACATTGATATCTGGAAACTCGGCTTGAGTTATCAGGTAACCGATCTGCTGACTTTCCGCGGAGGCTATAGCCACAGCGAAAATCCGATACAGGGGCGCGACGTGACATTCAACATTCTCGCTCCCGGAGTAATCAAAGAGCACTATACCGCAGGTTTGACCTTCAAGGTGAGCAAAGCTTCCGAATTGACGGTTTCGTATATGCATGCCAAGAATAACTCTGTGTCGGGCAGCAGTCTCTTTAACGACTTTGGCGTTGCTGCCGGCAATGAAAAAATTAAGATGTATCAGAACTCCCTGGGTCTTGCTTTCGGGATGGCATTTTAACAGCAGATAACTTGTGTTTTAACTTTCTATGGGAGGAGCTGACGCTCCTCCCATTTTTATTTTTTGCCGGTATTGTTTGCTGCGCTTTTGCCTTGTCTTTGTGATACCATAAGTTCATGATAGAGATAGATGGAAGCCTTGGCGAGGGCGGCGGTCAGATATTGAGGACAGCCCTGAGTCTTTCCGGTCTTTTCATGAAGCCGTTCAGGATATTTAATATCAGGAAAGGCAGAAAAAAATCCGGGCTTATGCCTCAGCATCTGACATGTGTCAGGGCTATGCAGCTTATTTCAGATGCGGAAGTTACAGGAGGCAAGATAGGCTCGCCGGAGCTTGTGTTTGAGCCCAGGGGCGTTAAGGCTGGAGAATTTTTGTTTGATATAGGAACAGCAGGTTCGACGTCTCTGGTCCTCCAGACGATTATCCCATCCTTGATTTTTTCAAAAGAAAAGACCTCAATAATTTTGAAGGGAGGCACTCATGTTCCTTTTAGTCCCTCTTATGATTATATAGCAGGAGTTTTCGCTCCTGTGCTGGCCCAAATAGGCATAAGCATCGAATTGAAAATAGAGTCTTATGGATTTTATCCAAAGGGCGGAGGAAGGATTAAGGTTGATATTTTTCCTGCCGGAGATATACAACCCTTAAGGGTTGCAGAGAGGGGAGCTATTCCAAGGATAAAGGGATATTCAGGGGCAGGAAATCTTTCCTCATCAATAGCTGAAAGGCAAAAGAGCGCTGCAATTAAAAAAATACAATCCGGGATAAAAGACCTCGGGCAGCTTATTGATATAGAGATATTGAATGTCTCTTCGCCCGGTCAGGGGACCTTTATATTCCTTCATTCAGAGGCGGAAAATGCTGTTGCAGGTTTTACGTCTCTCGGCGAGAGAGGTAAAAAAGCAGAGGTCGTTGGAGGAGAAGCGGCAGATGAATTTATGGAATATTATTTTACAAATGCAGCCCTTGACAAGCACCTGCCGGATCAGATAGTTTTATATCTGTCAATGACAAAAGAAGAATCGCTGTTTACGACTTCCTCCATAACACAGCATCTGATGACAAATTTATCGGTTATAGGTCTGTTCAATGAATTTCATTATTCAGTTGAGGGAGACATAGGAAAACAGGGGGTGGTAAGATTAAGAAAATGCTGAAGCCCACCATAGTCATAATCACCGGTCTTTCAGGCTCGGGGAAGACAGTGGCCCTGAGGGCGCTGGAAGACATCGGTTTTTTCTGCGTTGACAACCTGCCTGTTACGCTAATCAATCTGTTTGTAGGAAGGCTTGCAAAAAAGGGTGATATAGCGAAGATAGGCATAGGCATTGACATAAGAGAGCAGGCATTTCTTTCGGGGTCGGATTCAGCGCTTCGGAGCTTAAGGGAAAAATATAAGACGGAGATCATATTTCTCGATGCGGAAAAGGGCGCTCTCATCAGGAGGTTCAAGGAGACGAGGAGACCGCATCCGTTGTCTGTATCGGGCAAAAGCGATCTTGAAAAATCCATAAACAGGGAAAAGGAAATGCTTATGCCCCTGAGGAAAGAAGCCGACAGGATTATAGACACTTCATCCTATACCCCGCATCAACTCAGGCAGCTTATAATTTCATTATACAGCGGCGCTGCAAAGGGCAGGGCTATGTCGCTTACGCTTATGTCTTTCGGATATAAGTTCGGGGTCCCCCAGAACATTGACCTGCTGTTTGACGTCAGGTTCATTCCGAATCCGCACTTTATACCCGAACTCAAAGAGCTTTCGGGCCTTGACAAGCCTGTTCAAAAATTTATCTTCGGGAAACTCCAGACAAAGGAATTCATGAAGAAACTAAAAGGGCTGCTTGATTTTCTCATCCCGCTTTATATGAAGGAAGGCAAGACTTATCTCACCATCGGCATCGGCTGCACCGGCGGGAGACATCGCTCGCCGGCTATTGCAGAGAGGATTGCCTCTCTGATAAAAAGGCATCCCGTAGACATCAATATAGTACACAGGGAGTTATGAGCCGGAATTCCGGGATGGTAAAATTACAATATTGGCTTTTTATTCTTGACAATCCCGTTTATCTATCCTATCTTAGTTGCGTAGTTTTTAAACTAAGTCCGCTTGTATAAAGTTCTAAGGGGGAGGTTATGTTTTCAGTATAAGGACGGTGATTTGATTATCTCAATCAATATTTAAATTAAGGGAGGATAAAGTGATGGTAAGGATCTTTTCCGCAGTCGTTTTATTGACGTTAGCGCTCAGCGCGCCGGCCTTTGCAGAGCCGAACATGAAGGAGGGCATGTGGGAGATGGCGATGAAGATGGACATGCAGGGTATGCCTTTTGCAATGCCTCCCATGAAGTTTAATCAGTGCATAACCAAGAAGGATATGGTCCCTTACAAAAAGGAAAAGGGACAGGACTGCGATATGGTAAGCACCAAGATTTCCGGTGACACAGTTTCATGGGTTGTGAAATGCAAGGACAAGCATGGCACAACCGAAAGCAGCGGACAGATAACATACGAAGGCGAAAAATTCAACGGTGTTATAAATACGACCATGACCGATGCTGGCGGCAGTAGCCAGAAAAGCAAGATGAACATGAGCGGCAGGAGGATAGGCGCCTGCAAATAATTTGCGAAATGTTGATTCGATAGCATTCAAGCTGGCAATTAGAAAAGTTAATAGAAGAGGCACTGTAATCCCCATCATTCCCGTGCCAGAGGCGAAATGTTATAATAATGCATGGCTGTTTTAGAGATAAAAACATATCCTGAAAAAGTCTTAAAGGAAAAAACCGCGCCTGTTGTTGACATAAACGGCAGTATTCATCGCCTGATAGACGACATGATAGAGACAATGTATGCCGCAAAAGGGGTTGGTCTTGCCGCCAATCAGGTAGGCATTTCAAAAAGGCTTTGTGTAATAGATGTAAGCACGGCAGATGAAAGAATCCCTTTGATAGTTTTAATAAACCCGAAGCTTGTTGAAAAAAGAGGCTCCGTTGACGAGGAAGAAGGGTGTCTCAGTATTCCCGAGTATAGAACAAAAGTTAAGAGGGCTGAAGAGGTTGTGGTCAGGGCGCTGGACAGAAAAGGCAACATGATAGAAATAGAAGGCAAAGACCTGTTGGCCCGCGCGCTGCAACATGAGATAGACCATCTCGACGGTTTGCTTTTTATTGACAGGATAAGCCCGATTAAGAGAGAGTTTTTTAAGAAGCGTTTTAAGAAAACAATGGCAGTCAAATGAGCATTGTCTTTTTCGGGACGCCTTCATTTGCAGTTCCGTCTCTCGATGCGCTTATCGGGTCGGGAGAGGAGATTGCTGCTGTTGTGACCCAGCCCGACAAGAAAAAGGGCAGGGGGCATCTGCTTTCGATTCCTCCGGTTAAGGAACTTGCAGTAAATAAAAATATAAAAGTTTTACAGCCCGAAAGCATGAAAGACAAGTCTTTCCTCGAAGAGCTTTCTTTGATTAAGCCTGAACTTATCGTTGTTGTTGCTTATGGGCGGATACTTCCCGAGAGCATTTTAAAGCTTCCTCCCCGCGGCTGCATAAATGTCCATGCTTCATTGCTGCCGAAATACAGGGGCGCAGCGCCGATTCAATGGGCAATAATAAATGGAGAGGAGTTCACAGGCATTACAACAATGCTTATGGATAAGGGGCTTGATACAGGCGATATCCTGCTTCAGGAGGAGATCAATATAAGTCATGAAGACACGGCAGAGACACTTGGCAGCAAGTTATCCGAACTTGGAGCGTCTCTGCTGGTGAAAACGATAAAAGGTATAAAGGGAGGCTCGATAAAACCCAGACCCCAGACCGGCGAGGCAAGCTATGCGCCTGTCATCAGGAAAGAAGACGGCCTTGTTGACTGGACAAAGTCTGCGGTTGATTTATTCAATTTTGTGCGGGGTATGTATCCATGGCCCTGCGCTTATTGTTATTTAAACAAGGAAAGGATTAAAATTATCAAGGCAGAGGCGCTTGACGGCGAGGGGAAGCCCGGCAGGATAGAAAGGGCGCAGAAAGACGGGCTTATTATTGGAACCGGCAAAGGACTTATTTCGATTACAGCGCTTCAGCCCGAAGGCAAAAAGGTAATGCCGGCGGAGGCATTTCTTCATGGCAGGAATATAAAAGAAGGAACATATTTTGATGGAAAACAGATGGATTAGAGGGCTTGTATTGAGGTTTCTTTATCCCGCGCTTATGATTGTCGGCTCTTTCAAAAAAGATAAAAAGGAAAAGCTGCAAAGGTTTATCATAAATCTTAACAATAAGCTTGTAAGGGCCGAGAACCCCAGGACTAAAAAAATATTGATCCTTTTACCGCACTGCCTCCAGATAGATGAGTGCACTATCCGGCTGACGCATAATGTTTATAACTGCGAAGGCTGCGGAAAATGCGAGATAAGGGACCTTATCCAGCTTGCGGACGAAAACAAGCTGAGCCTCTCTGTTGCAACAGGCGGAACACTTGCAAGGCGCATTGTGAAGGATATAATGCCGGGTGCAATTATAGCGGTAGCGTGCGAGACAGACCTCAGCAGTGGAATAGTTGATACCTATCCCCTTCCTGTCCTGGGCATTGCAAATGAACGGCCGTTCGGCCCCTGCCTTAATACTCAGGTGGACCTGGAAAAGGTTAAAGAGGCAATAAGATTTTTCAGCCAATAACATTATAAGACAGGAGACGGCAGTTGACATTTATAGTGATATTTTTTTATAGTTAACCAAATTTTGCCGGGGGTCATTTTATGATGCAATCAAAAAAGGTTTTAGTTTTTCTCTCTCTCCTTTTTATTTTTATCTTTTTAGGTTGTGAATCGCTTAAGACATCAAAGCCCATTATACCCATAAAAGAATATGAAAAGATGATAGCCGGCAGACTGGACGCCGACTATGTGGGCACGGCAAGGTGTCTATCCGCCTGTCATTCCCACGACAAAATTAAGCAGGACTTTGAGGCCAGCACAATGGGGGCGCAGCTCTCAAAAAAATCAGGACTGCCGATTGTTGATTGCGAATCATGTCATGGGCCGGGGAGTCTTGCGATAGAAGGCATTACTCCTGAAAAAGTTGAGCAGGACAGAAAAGAAGGAAAAGAGACAAAATGCGAATTTGAGACATTGATTGATTACAAAAATCTTCCTGCTCAGGCATTGTCGCTGATATGCCTGAAGTGTCACACTGCAAATGCAACATTCAACCTCCATAACTGGAATGCCGGCGTGCATGCGCTGAGTGATGTTTCATGCTCTGATTGCCACAAGGTTCATTCGGGAGTGGATTTAAAGGTAAAACCGAGAGAGACGGTGGAAATGTGCAGTAAATGCCATGAAGAGGTTAGCGCAGAATTTCGTCTTCCAAGCCACCATCCGATCTCAGAGAAGAAAGTGTTTTGCACAGACTGCCACGATTCTCACGGCACGCCCAATGAAAAATCATTAAGAAAGACTACTGTAAAAGAAACCTGCACCCAGTGCCATGCAGAAAAGGAAGGGCCTTTTGTATTTGAACATGCAGACAATTCCGAGGAATGCAGCAGTTGTCACAGTCCTCATGGTTCGATAAACAATTATCTGCTCAATGTCCGTGTGCCTTTTCTGTGCCTGCAGTGCCATGAAGGACACAGGACTGGAACTGCATCTGCCAGCGAGTCAAAAGGGGCATATTATACGAACTGCACCGACTGCCATTCAACTATTCATGGCACGGACATTCCCTCTGCAACAGCAGGCAAAGGGAGGTTTACACAATGAAAAAGATTTTAATTTTGTTATTTTCAGTCCTGGTTATTTTAAACACCTCGGTTTTTGCTGAGGAAACAGAAACGCGTGAGACGGAAACGACCGAGACAGAAGGCGAGGTTTACCATTTCCCTGAAATAAAACCTGAATTTTACGGGCTCCTGGGATACAGGCTGGTTAACTTTGGCGGCTCTGAAAAGGCTGGAGAATTTGAATATCTGCATTCCTCTCCGGTTCTGGGAGGGGAGATAAGGGCCTTCCCGTTGCCTCACAGGCTTCATCTGGAGGCAGATGTCCTTAACAAAAAGGATTATTTTATAGATATGGGTTATTCCTATAAGGATTTATTTTTATTCCGGGGTATGAACCGCACCCTTTTCCATAATCTTGATAACATCGGTCTCATAGACCTGAATCCTGCAACAGCCAGTCCCGGTGTCAGTGTCAGGGATAGGGGAGAACAATATGGCATTGAGGGAGGCCTGAGTAATCTGTTTTTAAGGTTTAAGACCCCTGATTTTCCGTTTCACGTTTATCTGGATGGAAGGTTTCTGAACAAAAACGGCGACATGCAGCAGAGGTTCATGGGCGGGTCGGGATATTTCAATAATATAGTAAGGGTATCCCGGAAGAAGAATATCAACTGGAATATAAGGGATATCACAATTGGGGCCAACAGCCATGTCGGGCCTGTCGAGGTTGATATTTCGCATGGAGAAAAAAGGTTTGACTCCGGAGGCGACAGAATCTTTTCAGACAGTTATACGGCTTCTACCTCTGTGCCTGTAAGGCCGGCAGGAACTTATCCGCACAATCTTGTTCCTGACCTGAAGAGTTCTACAAACACACTGAAACTCCATACGTCATATACTGGAAGGCTTGTCGGCGCGGCAACGGTTTCGACAACAGATAAAAGAAATAGAGACAGTGGCGCAAGGGCGGATTATTTTGCAGGCGCTGCAGAGGTAACATATATTCCCTATAATAAAATGACGCTCGTTGGAAGGTATAAACACAAAGAGGCAGACCTCGAAAATCCATCTTCACTCCCTGCGGGATATTTGGGATATTCCGCCTATACAACTTCTATCACGGGAATAAGGCCGTCGCTTTCATCACAGACAGATACATTTTCAGGGATTGTGCGGTATAGACCCATTGCAATGTTAGGTCTGAACGCAGGTTACACATACGAACAGACTGAAAGAAAGAACGACGATGCGTGGAAGATGACGGGAAAAACAACGAGGAAGGATACTGCTCTTTCCGCGACTGCAAGACTAACGAAAAAATTGACCCTCAAGGCAAAATACGAGCATCGAGATGTGCATAATCCGGCTCACAATACTCAGCCGAACCGTTCTAATTATGGCGGCGCTTCATTGGCATGGACTCCCCTTAACTGGGCCAGCGCAATGCTCAGTTATAATGCCGTAAAGGAAAAAAGGGATGACATCCATTATGTAACGGCCAGCGGCGCATTTACGGCCGTAAATGCTCAAAACAGGACTGCTTTAAGGAACAGAGCGCTTGGAAGCATCACATTTATCGTGTTTAAAAACCTTTCCATAACTCCAAGTTATGCATATATTCATAACAGGATTGTGCAGGATCTCGTATATAACGACACCACCGGAAGCCCCAAGCTCGACAGGGATGTTTCGTATAAAGATACGGCTCAAAGTTATGCGCTCAGTTTGAATTATGCGCCCAAAAAGAATTTCGACATTAATGCCGAGGCAAGTCAGACAAAGGGCAGGGGCAGCTTTTATCCGGGTCATGCAAATGCCCTGCTGCCGGTTTCTGTTGCGTCTTTTTCAGAGTTGAAGGTGAAGGAAACAGGGTATGCCTTAGGCGGCGATTACAGGTTCAAAGGCGGTTGGGCAGCGGGGATAAAATATAGATATAACAACTTCAAAGATATGATTGATAATCCTTACGATGACGCCAAAAACGGGATAGCCCGGATTATATTGCTCACAATTTCAAAGAAGTGGTAGTTTCCTGCCAGTCATATTGAATGGCCGGTTTAAAATTATGAAAAGACATATAATACTGATAACGATTATAACCGCTTTTTTATCTGTTGCCATAGTGCAAGCCTATGCTGCTGAAAAGACCATTGGCGTCATTATGACGGGAGATATCCCTTATTACAAGACTGTCCATAAGGCGTTTCTTGAAGGGTTGTCTGCCCAGGGACTTGGTCCCGGAAAGGTTAATATTGTTCTCCAGACGCCTTCGCCGGAGGCGATGGCATGGGCAAATGCAGCGAGAAAACTTATTGCCATAGATTCTGATGTTATAGTGACTTACGGCGCGCCTGCAACGCTTGCGGTCATCCATGAATCATCTGCAATACCTGTTGTGTTTGCAGGAGTTTATGATCCGCAGGGCTCGGGTATAACGGGGAAAAATATAACGGGGATCAGTTCAAAAGTGCCTGTTGCAAGCGTTATTAAAAATCTTAAGGGGATAACGAACTTTTCAAAGTTAGGCGTTGTATATAACGACACTGAGAAAGATACGATAAGACAGGCCGAAGAGGTTAAAAGCCTTGAAGGGCAGTTTGGATTTCAGTCTGTAAGATTTAATATAAAAAGATTTGGCGATGCAGCAAAGATATCCAATGTCGAAGCCTTATTTATTACTACAAGCTGCAGCGCTATGCAGTGTGTTGATAATGTCGTGGGGGTCGCCCGTAAGGGGAAGATACCGACGGCTGCTGTTATAAGCGGCAGCGAGGACAGGGGCATAGTATTGACAATAGCAGCGTCGCCTCAGGAGCAGGGCAAAGAGGCATCTGAAATGGCATCCAAAATTCTTGGGGGCGCAAAAATATCAACTATATCCGCAGAATCTCCAAAGAAGATAGAGATGATTATCAATCTTAAAGAGGCTACAGCCATTGACGTTAAAGTTCCGTTTGATACCCTGACATCTGCAACAAGGGTTATAAAGTAGTAGACAGCACAAAGCAAACACGGTACAATAATAAACCTAAACGTTGCATAAGCAGACTCATATTTAATCTGTCATTCCCGCAGTCCTTAAGCGGGAATCCAGAAAGCACTGGATTCCGTGTCAAGCATGGAATGACAAATGAGGAGTATTTTCAGGATGAAATTAAAGTTGAATCTTCAGAAAAAGTCTGTTTTTGTGATTGCCGTTGTGCTTTTCCTTGCGCTCGCTATAAACACTGCTGTCCTTACGTTTGTGGCGTCGGACAAATTTAAAAGCGCTATCCATTCAAAGACAACCGCCGTTGCCGAGGGGATGCAGAGGGAACTCGGAAAGGCATTAAATCTGGGCATTCCTGTCGAATATATTGAAGGCGCAAGTGAAAAACTTCAGGAGCTTGTATCGAGAGACAAGGATATAGCATATTCTATGGTAATTGATACAAAAGGCAAAATATTATTTCATAACGATATATCATTGGTTGGCAAGGAGCTTCAGGATAAAGTAACGTTGAGGGCCGCTTCTTCAAATAAATTGCTTATACAGCAGCATGATTCATTTTATGACCTGTCTTTGCCGTTGAACGGCGCTGATAATAAGCAGGTAGGGGCGCTCAGGGTGGGCATCAAGGCGAGTTCGGTAAATGCCCAGATTTATAACCTTATATTTTGGGCTCTCGGCGTATCTGCCTTAAGTTTTTTGTTGTCCCTGATATTAGTCTATTTTTCTGTCTCTAAATTTATCACAAAGCCTATAATGGATATGGAAAAGGCTGCAGGACAGATAGCCTCGGGTAATCTCACAATTGATGTAAAGACCAGGGGGGACGATGAGATTGCCTCTCTCGGCAGGGCAATTAATCGGATGGCGTCAAACCTTAAAGACATGCTTATGAGGGTCAGATCTGTCACGGACAGCGTTTCAGATGTTACAGTGAATATAGCCGCGGCTTCCGATAAGGTTTTGAAAGGAGCTAATCTGCAGCATGATACAATCGAGAAAACAGCAGGTTTCATAGAGGAGATTGACAACTCAATATCATCTGTTGCAATGAGCGCTGAAAGCCTTTCGGCGTCTTCGGAGGAGGTGTCGTCTTCGATGCTGCAAATGACGACTTCTATCGGAAAGGTCGCTGAGAGCGCAAATGTTTTTTCTGTTTCTGCGTCTGACGCTGCTTCTTCCATTGAAGAGATGGTTGCAACTATAAAAGAGATCGCCGATAGCCTGGAGCTTCTTTCGGCATCTTCAGAGGAGACGGTTTCATCCCTTACGGAGATAAACACCGCTGTAAAGGAAGTTGAAAACAATGCCTCTGAATCAGTTGCCCTTGCGGAAAAAGTTACGGCTGAGGCGTCCGAAAAAGGCATGAACGCCGCGGGCGCCGCTATAAAAGGCATGGATGATATAAAGCAGACCGTAGGCTCGCTGTCTGAGGTTATAAACCGTCTTGGAAAAAGGTCCGAGGAGATAGGTCAGATACTGAATGTCATAGCCGAAGTTGCAGACCAGACAAACCTTCTGGCCCTTAATGCGGCAATTCTTGCAGCGCAGGCAGGAGAACACGGGAAGTCTTTTGCAGTAGTTGCCGACGAGATAAAGAGCCTTGCAGGAAAAACGTCTCTGTCTACAAAAGAAATAGCAAGCCTTGTTGAATCCGTGCAGTCCGAAACAAAGGCAAGCGTTGAAATGGCAGAGAAAGGGATAGACAGCGTTGAGAAGGGGGCAAGGCTTGTCAGGGAAGTAAATATAGCGCTGAAGGGTATACTCGACAGTTCGCACCCCGCTACGGAAAAGGCAAAGATAATACAAAGGGCCGCAACAGAAGAGACTCTTGTCATAAAGCAGATAACAGAGGCTATTAAGAGCATAAGTGAACAGGCCGAACATATTTCCAAGGCTACGAAAGAACAAAACAAGGGCAGCAGGTTGATTATAGAGGCCATAGAGCGGATAAAGGACTTATCAAAGCATGTTAAGAATGCAACCGGAGAACAATCCATCGGCAGCAAGCAGATTTCAGAAACCATAGGCGAGGTGTCTCATCAGGCAGAGCAGATAGCCGGCGCAACATCTAATCAGAGAGCGCGCAGTAAAGAAATAGTAAGCTCCATTGAAAGCATAAAAAATATTGCGGGTGAATCGGTTAATCTGGTCAATGAGATGAATGCTGCGATAAAATCAATGGAAGAAGAGGCCAGGACATTGGTCTCGGAACTTAAGAGATTCAAGGTCTGAACGGAGGATTAAGAAATCCCGGCGCTTTACGGTAACCTATCAGGACTAAAAAGAACCCATCTTTATTCTCTTGAGAAAATTTATCGCCGGAGGATTTCCAGTGATAAATTAGTTACACCCGAACTTGCCAAATATCTTACAGAGCTTTCATCGGAAATCGAACGGCAGCTCGGCCTGCTCGTAGCGAGAGACGGCAGGATAACCCATGTGATAATTGGAGACGCTAAGGGTATTTTTATTCCCGGGCTTGAAGATTTTCCGCTCGGCAAGAAAGCGCTGCGCGGCCTTCGTCTTATACATACACATCTGAAAAATGAGCCGCTGAACCAGGATGATCTGACAGACCTGGCCCTTCTGAGGCTTGATATCATTGCTGCGATAGGCGCAAAAGACGGCCTGCCTGAAGATATATATGTCGCTCATCTTATGCCGCAGGGCTCGGAGAAGCCCCTGGAGATTTTATCACCTGTAAATTTTTATCGTTTTAATCTCGATTTCCTGTCGTTCATAGACTCGCTTGAGGAGGAGATGGACAGAAAGAGGGTGTTCGACCAAAAGGATTTAAGGGAGAAAGCAATCCTGATAAGCGCCTCTCAAAAGCCGAAATATGAACAGGAAGATTCCATTGAAGAGCTTAAGGAACTTGCGGTGTCCAGTGATGTGCTTGTCCTCGATGCTGTAATCCAGAGGCTGAAGGATATAAACCCTAAATATCTGATGGGCGAGGGCAAACTTAAGGAAGTCATAATAAATGCGCTCAATAAAGGCGCGACACTGCTTATATTCGATCAGGATCTCAATCCGTCGCAGGTAAAGGCAATAGGAGACCTTACAGAGATTAAGGTAATTGACCGCTCCCAGCTCATATTGGATATATTTGCCGGACGGGCCCACAGCAGGGATGGAAAGGTTCAGGTTGAGCTTGCACAGCTTAAATACAGGCTGCCGAGATTAACGGGGAAGGGCACTGCCATGTCCCGTTTGATGGGCGGCATCGGCGGCAGAGGTCCCGGCGAAATGAAACTCGAGATAGACAGGAGGCGCGTCAGGGACAGGGTAATACTTCTTGAAAAAGAGCTTAAATTCCTTGCTGAGGCAAGAAGACAGAGAAAGCAAAGAAGGGTCGAAAGGAGAATTCCGATAGTCTCCATCATAGGATATACAAATGCCGGCAAATCAACTCTCCTGAATTCTCTTACCAGAAGCGAGGTATTTGTAGAGGAAAGGATGTTTGCGACGCTCGATACCGCAAGCAGGCGCTTGAGGTTTCCGAGGGAAAGGGAGGTTATCATAACCGATACAGTGGGTTTTATAAGAGACCTTCCAAAGGATCTGATGGCAGCCTTTAAATCAACTCTTGAGGAACTGCAGGATGCAGACCTTCTTCTGCATCTCGTTGATATCTCGAATCCAAGGTTTGAACGGCAGATAGAATCCGTGGAGAACATATTAAGGGATCTGAACCTCATGGATAAGAAACGCATAATTGTTTTAAATAAGGCGGATAAAGTTGCCGGGGGCGAGGTCAAAAATATAATTCCACGTTACGGCGCTGTTTCTATTTCTGCAATTAATCAAGCTACATTCAAACCTCTCATGGATGTGATAGAGCAGAATATCTGGAGCAAATAGCGCGCTTTCGGGCAACTTCGTTTTTTAAAAAATTTGACATGTCCTGAATTTTATGTTTTAATATTGCTGCCTTTAAAAATAGCCCTGTGAGGCTAAGAAGGCGAAGGAGGCAGCGTGAGCTGCGAAAGACATAAAAAAGGCAAGAACCTTCCTCAGAAAAATTGGGGAGGGTTTTTTTATGCCCTAAAAAGACAGTATCTATGAAGGAACTTCTGAACAAACAGGACATTGACAGAATACTTGCGCGCATGGCGCATGAGATACTCGAAAGAAACAAAGGGACGGGCGACCTCTGTCTTGTTGGAATACAGAGAGGAGGCGTGCATCTTGCCAGGAGGCTTGCCAAAAAGGTTAAAGATATAGAAGGCAAGGCTGTGCCTGTCGGCTCTCTCGATATTGCATTTTACAGGGACGACATTAACATAAGAAAAGAACAGCCTGCCGTGAGGAAGACTGAGGTGCCATGCGAAATAACCGATAAAAAAGTTGTATTGGTTGACGATGTTCTTTTTACCGGCAGATCAATAAGGGCTGCGTTGGATGCGCTGATGGATTTTGGAAGGCCTGCAAATATTCAACTTGCAGTTCTGATAGACCGGGGGCATAGGCAGCTTCCCATAAAGGCGGATTTTGCAGGGAAAAATATTCCCACTGCAATTGATGAGAATGTCGAGGTCAGCCTTGAAGAAGAAGGACTTGAAGACAAGGTGACGATCGAATGAAGCTTGCTTCAAAAGATTTGCTCGGTATTAAGGAACTCACAAAAGACGAGATAATTCTTGTTCTGGATACGGCGTCAGGTTTTAAAGATGTCCTTAAGCGCGATATTAAAAAAGTTCCTGCTTTGAGAGGAAAGACTGCTGTTAATCTATTTTTTGAGCCTTCGACAAGGACCAAGACTTCATTTGAACTCGCTGAGAAAAGACTGAGCCTCGACGTCCTGAATCTGGCGGCAACTACAAGCAGTGTTGTTAAAGGTGAAAGCCTGATTGATACGGCATTGAATGTTCAGGCTCTTGGCGCTGATTTTATGATAATAAGGCATTCATCGTCAGGAGCGCCTCATCTTCTCTCGAAGCATATCGCCGCCTCAGTGATAAATGCAGGCGACGGAGTGAATGAACATCCGACACAGGCATTGCTCGACGCATTTACTATCAAAGAAAAACTTGGAAGGCTTGAGGGGCTTAAGATTGCGATTATCGGAGATATTCTCCACAGCAGAGTGGCGAAGTCGGATATATATCTCCTTACAAAATTCAATGATGAGGTCAGGCTTATCGGCCCGCCTACGCTTTTATCTCAGGAACTTGAGGCTTTGGGGGTCAAAGTCTTTCATGATATGAGTGAAGGTTTGAAGGATGTTAATGTTGTCATGATGCTCAGGATTCAGATGGAAAGGCAGGGCAAGGGATTTTTCCCTTCTACATTGGAATATTTCAGATATTGGGGTTTGACGCCTGAAAGGCTTTCGATTGCGGACAAGGAAGCGATTGTGATGCATCCCGGACCTATGAACAGAGGCATAGAGATAGCGTCAGAGATTGCGGACGGCCCAAGGTCGGTGATACTTGATCAGGTAACAAACGGCATAGCCGTGAGGATGGCTGTCCTTTATCTGCTTGCAGGGGTAAGGGAATGAAGATACTGATTAAGAATGGGCATATAGTTGATCCTTCGCAGAACATTGACGGAATTGGGGATGTTCTGAGCGAGGAAGGAAGAATAAAAGGGATTGGGGATTTGCCCCCAACCCCTAATCTCCGCATAATTGATGCTACAGGTTTGTATGTCTTTCCGGGATTGATTGACATGCACACACATCTTAGAGAACCCGGCTTTGAATATAAGGAGACTATAAAAACAGGAACTATGGCTGCTGTCAGGGGTGGTTTTACAACAGTCTGTGCAATGCCGAATACAAGTCCTGTCAATGATAATTCAAGCGTGACAGACCTCATTATAACAAAGGCTATTCAGGAAGGCGCATGCGCTGTCTTTCCGATCGGAGCAATAACAAAAGGGCAGGATGGTGAAGAACTGGCGGAGATGGGGATAATGCACGCAGAAGGTTGTGTTGCATTTTCTGATGACGGACGGCCTGTGATGAACAGCCTGATTATGAGGAGGGCCTTGGAATACTCAAAGACATTTGATGTGCCGATAATCGCGCACTGCGAGGATTTAAGTCTCTCAGAAGACGGGGTTATGAATGAAGGTCTGCTGTCTTTGACGCTCGGTTTGAAGGGAACGCCGGCAGAGGCTGAAGAAGTAATGATTGCAAGAGACATAGCGCTTGCAGGGCTTACAAGAGGAAGGCTTCACATTGCCCATGTTTCTACAGAAGGCTCGGTGAGATTGGTGAGGCAGGCAAAAGGACGCGGTATAAATGTAACTGCTGAGACATGCCCGCATTATTTCAGCATTATGGAAGATGCGGTAAAGGGATACAATACAAATGCAAAGGTGAATCCGCCATTAAGAACGAAGAAGGATATAGAAGCAATAAAACAGGGGTTAAAAGACGGGATAATTGATGTGATAGCCACAGACCATGCTCCGCATCACAGGGATGAAAAACTCAGGGAGTTTGACCAGTCTCCGTCAGGAATTTCAGGGCTTGAAACAGCTTTGAGTTTAAGTCTCAGGCTTGTTGAAGAAGGCGTTTTAACATTGAATCAGCTTATAGGGAAGATGACGGTAAGTCCCGCAAAGATTTTGAAGATAAATAAAGGCACATTGAAAGTTGGCTCTGATGCAGGTGTTGTTATTCTAGATTTAAATAAAGAATATAAAGTTGAGGCTGAGAAATTTGTTTCAAAGGGCAAGAATACGCCATTTGACGGATGGGTTCTGAAGGGGATGCCGGTTATTACGATATCTAAAGGGAAAGTTTATGAGTGGTAAGGCGCTGCTGGTTCTTGCAGACGGGATTGTTTTTGAAGGCGAGGTTTTTGGCGCCGAAGGCGAGACGATCGGCGAGGTTGTCTTTAACACCTCCATGACCGGATATCAGGAAATCCTTACCGATTCATCATATAAGGGCCAGATTGTGACGATGACATATTCTCAAATTGGAAATTACGGAGTGAATGAGGAAGACATCGAATCAGAAGGCGGTATAAAGGCAGAGGGGTTTATAGTAAAAGAGGCATGTGATTTTCCAAGCAACTGGCGTTCGAATCTGAGCCTGCCGGAATATTTAAGAAAATATAATATTGTCGGCATTCAGGGTATTGATACGAGGGCGCTTACAAGACATCTCAGAAATCACGGCGCACAGATGGGGATGATCTCTACGAAAGACCTAAATCCTGAAAGCCTTCTTAAAAAAGTTAAGGCTCATCCGGGAATTTCTGCATTCGATTTCGTGAAGGATGTTACGACAAAAGAACAGTACAAGTGGGATGAGGGCTGTTGGAAATGGTGCGTTGTCGAGCGGAACAGGGCTGTCCTGAAAGTGGTGGTCTATGACTTTGGCATAAAGTTCAATATCCTCAGGAACCTTGTTGAGGCTGGATTTGATGTCACTGTTGTTCCTGCGCAGACGCCGGCTGAGAAGGTCCTTGAAATGAACCCTGACGGAATCATTCTGAGCAATGGTCCGGGAGACCCGCAGACAGTAACTTATGCGATTGAGAGCGCAAAAAAACTTATAGGCAAGAAACCGATTTTCGGGATAT
>SCSY01000219.1 GCA_004298625.1 Nitrospirota bacterium
TGCCGGAGCGGGCGGCATAGATATTGTCCTTTTTGTAATTGCCGCTGATGAAGGGATAATGCCTCAGAGCAGGGAGCATCTTGCAATCTGCAATCTTCTTAAAATTAAATCAGGGCTTATTGCGCTTACAAAAACAGACCTCGTTGAGCCGGACTGGGTGAAACTTGTCTCTGATGAGATAAGAAATTTCGTAAAAGGCACCTTTCTTGAAGGGGCGGAGATAATCCCTGTTTCGTCAAAGACAGGCGATAATATCGAACCTTTAAAACAGAAGATCCATGAAGTCGCTTTAAAGGTCAAACCTAAACTCGCAAAAGGGCTTTTCAGGCTTCCGATAGATAGAGTATTTACGCTAAAGGGATTCGGAACAGTTGTTACAGGAACTGCGATCTCAGGTAGCATAAATGACGATGACCCTGTAGAGATCTTACCGACAAATATAAGCACAAAGGTGCGCGGCCTTCACAGCCACGGCAAGGCGATAAAGACAGCTTATGCAGGCCAGAGGGTTGCCATAAACCTCACAGGGGTTGAAAAAGACAGCTTAAAAAGAGGCGATGTGGTAGTTATGCCGGAGAGGTTCTCGCCCACAAAAACAATAGATGCAAAGATCGAGCTTCTCAAGGATTCTCCTGTCTTAAAGAACAAAAGCCTTGTTCACTTCCATTCAGGGACGTCAGAGGTGATTGCGAGAGTGATTTTATATGACAGAGACGAATTAAAGCCTGGCGAGGGCTGTTTCTGCCAGTTCAGGCTTCAGGAGCACGTTATCTCGATGTCCGGAGACAGATATATCGTCAGAAGATTTTCTCCTGTCGAAACAATAGGAGGCGGAGCGATCCTCGATGTCCATCCGTCAAGAAGAAAAAAGAGCGAAGGCACCGGAGACCTTGAAGTATTCGAAGGGGGAACGCTCGACGAAAAAATTTCAATGAAGATTAAAAAAGCAGGGATGCATGGAATGTCTGCCTCAACACTTGAAGGCTGGATAAATGCGGACTTGCCTGTAATAAAAGGCGCCATAAAATCTTTAAAAGAAAGCGGCACGATAGTCCAGTTTGAGGATATTCTTATTCACGGCAGTGCGGTTAATTCAATAAAGGAAGGCATTAATAAAATCCTGAATGAATTTCACAGGAAGAACCCTTTGAAATCAGGAATACCGAAGGAAGAAGTCAGGGCATACCTAAAAGTAGAGCAGAAGATATTTAATTCCCTGATTGGCTCAATGAAAGATGTCGTCATAGATAAAGAACTTTTGCATCATGCAAGTTTCAAGGCAACGCTCTCGGAGGTTGATAAGGGCATAGAGACAAAAATAATAAGCAGGCTTGAAGAGGCGGGTTTCCAGCCTCCGTTGAAAGAGGAATTATTGACAGCTCTCAAAATGCAGCCGAAGCAGCTCGATGACATCCTTAAGCTCATGACAAAAGAAGGAAAGCTCGTGAGGATTAATGAGACGATCTATATCACAAAAACTGTTTACGATAAGATAATGACCCTGCTAAAAGATTTTTATAGCAGGAAAAAAGAGATGACGGTCGCAGAATTCCGCGATGTCCTCAACACCTCCCGCAAATACGCACTCCCTTTCCTCGAATACCTCGACACTCAAAGAATCACAATGCGCGTAGGGGATGTGAGGAAGTTTTTGATAAAGGGGCAATAGCTGTTATTTTCCCGGAGTTTTTCCTGAATAAATCATCAGCGCCTGTTTTATCATATCCTTTGCAACGCCTTTCTGAATCCTCACCTTCCCTATTTTCTCAGGCAGAATAAATTTCAACTCGCCGGCAACCGCTTTCTTGTCGAGCTGCATCGAGGCCATGAGGGAATTTATATTTAAATTCTTCGGCGCTTCCGATGGGAGACAAAAGGAATCGATCAATGCCTTAATCCTCAACATGTCGTGTATCTTAAGAAGCCCCGCCATCTCTGCAAGCCTTGCCTCGATGTTCATACCTATGGCTACTGCCTCGCCGTGCAGGAATTTTTTGTATCTTGTAACCGTCTCGACCGCGTGGCCGACTGTATGCCCGTAATTTAATATCGCTCTTAAGCCCGCCTCCCTCTCATCCCTTGAGACAACCGCTGCCTTTATCTCGCATGAGCGCGTCACGATGCGGCTTATCACATCTTTATGCAGATAAAATATCTTTCTCGTGTTGTCTTCGAGAAAATCAAACAATTTTTTGTCCCATATCACGCCGTACTTAATCACCTCGGCAAGCCCTGCGAGGAGTTCTCTTTCCGGCAGGGTCTTTAATGTATCGATATCAGCCCAGACAAGCCTCGGCTGGTAAAATGTGCCTATCATGTTTTTGCCGAGTCTGTGATTAACTCCGGTCTTCCCGCCGACAGAGCTGTCAGCCTGCGCAAGGAGTGTCGTAGGAACCTGGACATAATCAATGCCCCGCATATATGTCGAAGCGACAAAGCCTGTTATATCGCCTATCACACCGCCGCCGAGGGCAATCAGCGCTGATTTTCTGTCAAGCCTGTGCCTGAGAAGCTCTCCATAAATCTTCTGAACTGTGCTTATGTCCTTATACTTTTCTCCGTCCGGAATTATCACAGAGATAACGTCAAATCCTGATGCTTTTATGGAATTCAAAACTTTCTTGCCGTAGAGCTTAAATACAGTCGGGTTGCTTATAATTACTGTCTTGGGGCTTGTTTTTAGCAATTTCAATCTTGAACCAATATCACTAAGAATATTGCTCCCTATGCAGATGTCATAGCTTCTTTCTTTGAGATTAACTCTTACCTTGTCCATTCTATCTTCCCATGGTGTGATGAAATCCTAAAAGACAAGGGATGGCTCTTGAGCGGTTTAACCTTCACTCTTCACCCTTTCAATTATCTCCTCCGCCACCTGCAAAGGCGTCTTGCCTTCTGTATCTATCATTATATCAGCCTTCTCATAATAAGGTTTTCTCAATTCGAGAAGCTCCTTTATCTTTTTCATCGGATCATCCACCTGAAGCAGCGGTCTTGTGCTGTCATTGCCCGTCCTTTTAAGAATCGTTTCAGGAGATGCAGCAAGACATACTATCACGCCTTTCCTCCTGAAATTATCCATATTCTCCTGCCTAAGCACAGCGCCTCCCCCTGCCGGGATGACGGCGTTATCCATATCCGAAAGCCTTCTGATTACGTCAGACTCTATCTTCCTGAATCCAGGCTCCCCGCATTCCTTGAATATCTCTGTTATCTTCATCTTCTTTTCTTTTTCGATCTCGCTGTCAACATCAATGAGCTTATAGCCCAGCTTCTGCGCAACCAGCTTTCCGACCTCTGTCTTCCCCGTCCCCATAAAACCCGTAAGCACAATATTTTTCATGCCGATATTTTACATGAATGCTTTTCAAGATTGCATCTAAATATTATAAGCTGGATATAGTATTTGAGCGGTTTATTTTAAAAAGCCTTTATTAAAACCTTGAAAGATACTTCAGATAGGAATTATAGTTCCTCTTAACCTCCGGCATGCTGTCGCCGCCGAACTTCTCTAAAAACGCATCGGCAATCACAAGCGCTATCATTGCCTCGCCAACAACTCCTGCCGCAGGCACAGCGCATACATCAGAGCGCTCATAGGCTGCATTGAAAGGCTTCTTCGTATTTATGTCAACAGACCTGAGAGGTTTCCTCAAGGTAGGGATCGGCTTCATCGCAGCCCTGAGAATTACGGGCATCCCATTCGTCATCCCGCCTTCTATGCCTCCAGCATTGTTCGTCTTCCTCAAGAAGCCTGCCGAAAGCCGACTGCCTGCAGCTTTTTTGCTGAAAAAAATCTCATCCATCACCTCTGAACCGGCTCCCCCTGCCATCTCAAACCCAAGACCTATCTCAACACCTTTTATCGCCTGAATTGACACCAATGCCTGCGCAAGCCTTCCATTAAGCCTCCTGTCCCACTGCACGTGGCTCCCAAGGCCGACAGGCAGGCCGGTCACAAATACCTCAAAGATGCCTCCGAGAGAATTGCCGTCTTTTATTGCCCTGTCAATCAACTTAATTATCTTTTGCGATGCATCTTTATCCGGACATCTCACCTGTGATTTTTCAGCCCTCTGAAAAATCTCTATGAGTTCTTTTTCTTTTGCATTCTGACTTCTGACTTCTGAGTTCTGACTTCCAATCTGAATTACATAACTTCCAACATTGACATTAAACTCAGATAGAAATTTCTTTGCTATTGCTCCAAGCGCAACTCTCATCGCTGTTTCCCTTGCGCTTGAGCGCTCGAGAATGTCCCTTATATCATGGGTATCATATTTGAGTGAGCCTGCGAGGTCGGCATGTCCGGGACGCGGACGGGTAACAGATTTTGGATTGCGGATTGCGGATTTCGGATTTACCTCGGCGCTCATAATTTCCTGCCAGTTTGCCCAGTCTTTGTTTTGTATAAAAATTGCTATCGGAGAGCCTATGGTTTTGCCCCAGCGAACGCCGGAGAGTATTTCCGCGCGGTCAGACTCAATTTTCATCCTTCCGCCGCGGCCATAACCGCCCTGCCTTCTTTTTAGCTCTTTGTCTATGTCCGCTGCGGCAACCGAAAGCCCTGACGGAATCCCTTCAAGGATTCCTGTCAGGGCTTTGCCATGCGATTCACCAGAGGTGAGAAATCTAATGCCCATTTCTGAATTAAGACAATTTATGTCTTGCTCACAACTCTTGGAGTTATGAATATAAGCATCTCTGTAGGGCCGGGTCCTATATCCTGCTTTGTCTTAAAGAGCCATCCCAGAATTGGAATCTTGCTTAACAAAGGAATTCCTGTTTCATCGTTTAGTTCACTATCAAGGTAAATTCCGCCCAGGACGAGTGTCTCTCCATCCTTCACCAATGCCTGGGTGTTTATGGTCTTGGTATTCTTGACAGGCGGGGTTACGCTTGCAAGGCTGTCATCAGATACCGTCAATTTTAAAGATACATAACCATCAGGCGTTATTCTAGGGGTGACCGTTAGTTTTAAGGCTGCATCCTGCGCCTCTGTTTTTGTGCCCTCAGCGCTTGTAGATGTTGTATAAAAGGTCACGCCCTGCGTGATAGTAGCGGCTTCATTATCCATTGTTAAAATCCTCGGGTTTGACAAGGTTTTGGATTTCTTAATGGTTTCAAGCGCTTGAAGCGACAGGGCTATCCGTGAGCTGTTGGCGCTCCCTATAAGCATACTAAGAACTCCTCCAGGGCCTGATGTAGGAGACAAGGGGGTATTCACAGAGACAACGCCGGCTACATCATTTCCCAAGCCCTTAATGCCTCCAGCGCCTGTTGCAGCACTGGACTGAATGGAGCCAGTCGCCACGTCGGTCGCAAATGCAAATCCCGGGGCGCCGACAAATTGCCCACCCCATCTTATTCCAAGTTGGCTGGTGTAGGAAGTGCTGGCAGTTACTATCCTGGCCTCT
>SCSY01000220.1 GCA_004298625.1 Nitrospirota bacterium
ATGCAAAAGAAGAAGGCGTCTCTATCAGAAATATAAGCCTGAAAAAGATTGTATTGATAGGCGAAAGCATACGGAATCAGGATTTTTCTTCAAACAGCCTGGGGAAACTGGTTGAGGGGGCATGGGGCAAGAAATGTTTTTCAACTTATGGGATTACAGAGGCAGCGCTTTCCTTCTGCGAGTGTTCATACCACAACGGCCTCCACTCCCATCCCGACCTTGTTATTGCCGAGATTGTGGACGATAAAGGCAATCCCCTTAAAGACGGTGAAACCGGAGAGCTTGTGGTCACCCCGCTCCAGGTAGAAGGAATGCCTTTCATCCGCTACAAAACAGGCGACATCACCTTTAAGATTTCAGAAAAATGCAGATGCGGCAGGACCTCGCTCCGCATAGGGCCGATAATAGGCCGCAAGCATCAACGGTTAAAGGTCAAAGGCGTAACGCTCTATCCAAAGACCATCGAGAATGCCTTGCTTGAAATAAAAGACATTGTAAATTATCAGATCGAAGCCTACACCGGCCCTGATTATACCGACCATGTAAGAGTCCTGATAGGCGCACACAGAAAAGACCCTTCTTTTCAAAAGATAGTTTGTGACAGGCTTAAGGCAAAGGCGCGGCTGACTCCGGAGGTAAAGATTATGTTGCCCAAAGAAATAGAAAAAGAATTATACAAAGGGGGCAGCAGAAAGGCGTTAACTTTTAATGACCGGAGAACCGCTTAGCTCTTCGTATATTTCTTCCGGGGTCATTATTGCGCCGCCTGTTCTCCCGTAGAAAAGCACTTCTGATTTTCCATTAACGCTAAGCCTGACGTCTTCTACCATCTGACCTGCGTTAAGTTCGATTGTAATAAACCGCCTGTCTGGTTTTGCGAGAGCTGCAAGCTCTTTTTCCGGAAACGGGAAAAGGGTTATCGGCCTGAAAAACCCTATCTTAACCCCTTCGTTCCTTAATCTTTTTACGGCGGAGAGCGCTATCCTTGCTGCAATGCCGAAGGCAACAACTACCGTCTCAGCGTCTTCAACGCCGATTGCTTCAAACCGCACCTCATGGTCTTTCATTTTTTTATACTTTTTTTGAAGTATGCCGTTTCTGTATTCCAGTTCGCCCTCGCCCATATAAAGAGATTTGATTACATTAGGCGCCCTTCCCTTGCAGCCGGTTAATGCCCATGTTTTTTCCGGAAGTACCGGCTTTACGTATGGCGTTTCATAAAAAGGCTCCATCATCTGGCCGAGTATTCCGTCTCCGAGAATCATTACCGGATTTCGATATTCATCCGTCTTATCAAAAGCAAGCATTGTAAAGTCCCATAGTTCCTGAAGGTTATACGGCGCATATACAAGGAGCTTGTAGTCCCCGTGCCCGCCCCCTTTTACTGCCTGAAAATAATCTGCCTGGCTCCCCGATATATTTCCGAGTCCCGGGCCGCCCCTCTGCATATTCACAATCACTGCGGGAAGTTCAGCGCCGGCGAGATACGAAATCGTTTCCTGTTTAAGGCTTATTCCGGGACTGCTCGAAGACGTCATGGCCCTTGCGCCTGCGGCAGAAGCTCCGTAAACCATATTTATTGCCGCAAGCTCGCTCTCGGCCTGAATGAACGTCCCGCCGACATCAGGCATCCGCCATGACATATATTCAGGGATCTCATTCTGCGGGGTTATCGGGTAGCCGGCATAAAAACGGCAGCCTGCGTTAATTGCAGCCTCTGCAATAACCTCATTGCCTCTCATGAAAAGCTTTTTAGCCATCGGCAAATTATAACATATTTTTGACGATTTCTTGTTTTGTCTGATATAATCAGCATCAATGTATTTCCAAGATTTGATTTTAAAACTTCATGAATTCTGGTCCAAACAGGGGTGCGTCCTTCTCCAGCCATATGACGTTGAGGTTGGCGCAGGGACTTTCCACCCAGCCACATTTTTCAAGGTCATCGGCCCGGAACCGTGGAAAACCGCCTATGTTGAACCTTCAAGGAGGCCCACAGACGGAAGGTACGGAGAAAATCCCAACAGGCTCCAGCATTACTACCAGTATCAGGTAGTCTTAAAACCTTCGCCGTCGGAGAGTCAGGAGATCTATCTTGAAAGCCTCACATATCTCGGCATAGACCCGCTGAAACATGACATAAGATTTGTTGAAGACGACTGGGAATCGCCGACACTCGGCGCATGGGGACTCGGGTGGGAGGTCTGGCTGGACGGCATGGAGATAACTCAATTCACATATTTTCAGCAGGTAGGAGGCATTGATCTGAAGCCGGTGTCGCTGGAGATAACTTATGGCCTTGAGAGAATTGCCATGTATATTCAGAACATTGACAATGTATTTCATCTTGACTGGACAAAGGGCATAAAATACGGCGACATCCACCACATTGATGAGGTTGAATTTTCAAAATATAATTTTGACCATTCAGACAAAGGGCTGCTTGTTAAGCAATTCGAGGATTATGAAAAAGAATCCAAAAGGCTGAATGAGCTCGGACTCGTCCTTCCTTCTTATGAGTTTTGCCTTAAGTGCTCCCATACATTCAACCTGCTCGATGCGCGAGGCGCTATATCAGTCTCTGAAAGAACAGGTTATATTGCCCGCGTGAGAACCCTTGCAAGGCTCTGCGCTCACGCTTATCTTAAACAGAGAGAAGAAATGGGCTTCCCGCTTTTGAAGACTGCTTCATAATATGAACAGGCAGCAAATTATCTGCTGAAAACCACGAATAGGATATTCGTCTTCTTGCTTTTACGGACTTTTTATGATACATTATTCGGACAGGAGGAGATATGAAAATTACTGAGGATGTCCGTCCGGTTACATATCTTAAATCAAAGGCGGCAGCTATGCTGACCCAGATAAATGAAACTCACAGGCCGGTAATAATTACGCAAAATGGCGAGCCTCGCGCTGTTTTGCAGGACCCCGAATCTTACGAGAGGATGAGGTCTGCCATAGGCTTAATGAAGCTGCTTGCTCAGGGGGAAGAGGATGTTCGTTCCGGCAGAACTTCCGGGCAGGAGGCTGTTTTCAAACGCCTCAGGGATAAGTTGAAATCCAAAAAACTGCGTCATATTAATGAGCCGTAGATACAGCGTAAGATGGGCTGACACCGCTGAGCGTGATTTAGAGGCGATTATTGATTTTATCTCTGAAGACAGTCCTGCAACTGCAATCGAAATACTGGAAAAACTCAGGGATGCGGCCTCGGGTTTGAACGCCTCGCCTGAAAGAGGGCGCGTTGTTCCCGAACTTAAAGAGCACGGGATCATTATTTACAGGGAATTAATAGTTGCTCCATGGCGGATTATTTACAGAATATACGATCAAACTGTTTATGTCCTTGCCGTTTTCGATTCAAGGCGCAATCCGGAGGACATTCTGCTCGATAGGTTTGTTTCCTAATGATGGGCGGCTTACCTTCAAGGTGAATGTGGAATAGAGAGCCCTCTCAGTTCGCTTTTTCAAGGATTATGTAAACCTTTGTCCCTTCGCCGGGGACAGGCTCGAAATATATTTCCCCAAAATTTTTGCGCAGTGCCAGTTTTGCTATTGAAAGTCCCAGGCCCGAACCTTTGGGCTTTGTCGAATAAAAGAGGGAAAAAATATCTGAAATATTTGCCAGGTTTACAATCTCGCCGTTATTGAACACCTCTATCCGCAGTGTGTGCGAAGGGACTTCCTGCAGGACAGAGCTTATGCGCACATAAGGCTTTTTCGAGGCATGGGCCGCTTCCACGGCATTTTCCAATATATGGTAGAAGAGGTGCCGAAGGTCTGTCGGGTCGCCCCTTACAAAGCGCGCCTCGGGGCTCAGGAAAATTTCTACCTTAACTCCTTCGAGTTTCTTCCGTGCAGAGAGCTTTTCAAGCATATTTTCTATGACGGTTTCAAGCATAGCCTGCTCGAATTTTGCCTCGCGCTGAAACATTTCGATATAAGTAGTTATGTCTTCTATCATATCTTCGCAGCGGCTGGTGGAAGAGATGAGAAATTCATAATCCTTGTAAAGCGGATCCTGGGGGGCCATGTGCCGCTGAAGCCTTCTGAGGTTGCCGCCGATTATAGTTACGGGATTCCGGATCTTGTCGGCTATACCCTTGAGTATTTCCACATCGCAGCGGACAGTGGCCATTATGTAGGCGCTGGTTTCAACAAGAATACAGGAATCTACAAGTTTGTCCACCACAGGTAAAATCTTTACAGCAATATCAGGCTGAAAGCTTTCGATAGTTATCCGATGGCAGAACATCCGCACAAGGGAGAAGCCCAGATTTGTGAAACGCTGATCCAGATTTACCTCCACATGCCTTAACCCTATCCGCCAGAGATAGTTAATAAAGTTCGTATCCAGGTTTTCGCTGAAAAGCCTCCCAAACCACTCGGCCCAGATGAGCTTCATAGCATCAGCTTTGCCGAAGTGTTCGAGCAGCATGCGGGTTTCGGGTATTTCTATGAAGGATTTATGGAAGAACTCGGCAAACACGGCCTGCCTGCTTATGAAAAAATCCCGGTGCCTGCCGAGAACCAGGAGATCGTCCTCAGTCAGCTTCAGTTTATCCATTAAGAGCTGAAAACTTTGGTAAGGGACTGCTGAAATGAGCGCTTTATATTCCATGCCGATTCTACTTCACCTCCACTGACGCATCCGGGTCAAAGGGATTGGTCCTCACTGCCAGCGAAAAAAGATAAGGATAATCATTCTTTAAATGCTTCATATAGGCAAGCCATTCGGAGATTAATAAAACATAAGCCCTCTTTATATCGCCTGCAAGATGTTCGCAGTCGGTTTGAGGCAACTTCCGCACATCACCCCTGTGCGCCAATTCCTCGGTCAGATGAAATACGGCCCAGAGAAGCTCTGTGAAAGATTCATGCTCGAGCAGATTGGGATTCTGGAGCAGTATCAGCAAAAATCTTCTTTTGGCAACGACAAACTCCTTTAAGCTTCCCCATTCGTCGTTTTTATATTCAATCCTGCAAGCGTAATTCTTAAAGCGTTTTTGGGCATCAAGAAAATCCCGGGCTGCCCAGTCTTTTGCCATGGCAAGTTCTTTTCTTATGCCGTCGGATTGAGGGTCAAAGGCAGAAAATGATTTCAAAAGCAGCGTCCCGATTTCGCTGAAAAAAGCCCCGATAACCATATTCATCTTCTTAAGCCTTGCGCGTTTTTCCCTTATGCTCAAAAGACGGTGTATGATCAACGTAACAAGCAGGACCTCTATCGGGATAAAGGCGACGTCGCCCAACAGGTAAAGGAAGATGTGGTGGCTGTCATTGAATATTGCATAGTGAATAAAATATAAAAGCGCAGAGAGCGCAATCAAAGACGCTCCTAAAAGAACCTGCCAGTTTAAAAACCGCTTCATTGATTTGTCTCCACTGAAAAATGCTATCAAACAATGGATACCTTGTCAATCATCTTTCATAAGGTTATAATGTTAACTCTGTTTGGTAAATAAAGTTCAAAGGAATAAAATTAAAATGACTCAAATGACTCAGGACGCAACACAGTCTTCATCTTTGCTTCTGGAAATCGGGACCGAAGATATGCCTGCAAGGTTTCTGCCTTCTGCAATAAGACAATTGAAAGAAAACAGCGCGGCAATCTTTAAGGAAAACCGCATAAAGTTTTCCGACATAAAGACTTACGGCTCTCCGCGCAGGCTTGCAATCATAGCGGAAGGACTGCCCCGAATGCAGGAAGACAGGACAAAAGAAGTCTTCGGCCCTTCGAGGAAAATAGCGTTCGATGAAAGCGGCAAACCTACAAAGGCCGCGATAGGGTTTGCAAATTCTCAGGGTGTAAGCGTGGAAAACCTTATGGTAAAAAATAAAGATAAGGGAGAATATGTTGTCGCGGTTATAGAAGAAAAAGGCGTTCATGTCAGAGAAATTCTGCCGGAAATATTAAAAAAGATTGTGCTTTCCATATACCTTCCGAAGTCAATGCGGTGGGGCGATAATAATATAAGATTTATAAGGCCCATACGCCGGCTGCTCGCCTTATTTGAAAAAGAAGTTGTCGGCCTTGAGATAGGCGGAATAAAAAGCAGCAACATGACCAGAGGACACCGATTCCTGTCGCCCGCCTCTTTTCAGATAAAAGAAATCTCCGGTTACATAAGGCTTCTTGCAAACAACTATGTTATCGTTGATTTCGAGGAAAGAAAAAAGATTATAACTTCCGAAATCGAAAAAATCTCGGCCCCGGCAAGCGGGTCCGTCATAAGAGACGAGGCGCTCCTTGAAACAGTCGCAAACATCGTTGAATATCCGGTGCTCGTTCTCGCCGCTTTTTCCGAAGAATATCTTAAACTCCCGAAAGAGTTGCTGATAACGGTAATGAAGGAACATCAGAAATACTTTGCAATTGAAAATAAACAAGGCGGCCTTGCAAATTATTTCGTCATAGTGAGCAATACAACCAAAGAGAACTCAGAGACTGTTAAGGCAGGCGCGGAACGCGTTATTAAGGCAAGATTCGAGGATGCAAGATTCTATTTTGAAGAGGACGGCAAAAAGAAACTCGAAGGCAGGGTTGACGATCTGAAAAATGTAACCTACCAGGAAAAACTCGGAAGCCTTTATGAAAAGACATTAAGGGTTAAAGGGCTTTCAGAATATCTTGCATCAAAATTAAATCCTTCGCTTGAACAGAAAGCCGGGAGGGCGGCGCTCCTGTCAAAGACAGACCTTATAACAGGAGTTGTGAGGGAATTCCCTGAACTTCAGGGCATCATGGGCAGATATTATGCAATCGCAGATATGGAAGACAGAGAAGTTGCCGACGCGCTTATGGAACAGTATCTGCCTGCCTATCACGGCGACAGGCTGCCTGAAACAGAAGCAGGCGCAATCTTAAGTCTTGCGGACAAGCTTGATAACATAGTCTCATTTTTTTCTATCGGGCTTATTCCCACAGGTTCGGAGGATCCGTTTGCCTTAAGAAGACAGGCATCGGCCGTAACAGCAATAATGTCGGATAAGGGGTATGACGTATCATTGAAGGAAATAGTTGCCGAGTCTTTCAGGAATTTAAAGGGCGTAAAAAAGTCAGCCGGGGCCAAAGATGCGGCGCTTAAGTTCCTTGAACAGAGACTCGAACCCATGTTTTCTTCGCAGGGCTGCAGCCTTGACGAGATACAATCCATACTCTCACTCTCCGCAGAGATTCCTTTAAAGGAGATTAAAAAAAGACTCGATGCTATTAAGGAATTCAAAAATAATACAGGATATAATAATTTTCTTACTGCTGTAAAACGGGTAAAAAATATTATTCCTGAAACCAAGCTTCCGGCATTAAAGCTCAGGCTGCTGACGGAAGAGCCTGAGAAAAACCTGCATGAAAGACTTAATGCAACAAAGGCAGAGGTTGACGGTCTGTTAAAAGAATACAGATATGCCGAAGCGCTCAGGACGCTTTCATCCTTGACCGATCCGATCAATTATTTTTTTGATAATGTCCTTGTAATGGACAAACAGGATGATATTAAATTCAACAGACTTGCTCTCCTGAAAAAAGTCTGGGCAGAGGCGTCTTCGATAGCGGATTTTTCAAAACTATAAAAAAAATCCGCAAATCCTGAATACCTCTTCCATTTTTATCTGAAATCTTATAGAATGTATAGTTTAAAACTTTACTCCTGAGGAGGTTGCTTATGGCAAAAAAAGACTATTTCTTCACTTCTGAATCGGT
>SCSY01000221.1 GCA_004298625.1 Nitrospirota bacterium
CGCATCCATGAGTTCAAAGACCCTGGGTTTGAGAATGTCATAGGAATAAGTGGATTTTTTGATGATAACCTTGCTCATTAATCTGCTATAATATAGCATGCTGATGCCTGAGAGAACCAGAGAAGTTTTTCAAAGGGAAATAGCTCGCTCGCAATGACCTTTTTTTCAGTTTCATGTCACCAAACGTAAAAGGTATAATAACAAACTATGGAATTTGCGCCTAAGTGGATAGCATGGGAGATAACAAGGAGATGCAACCTTCGTTGCGTGCACTGTCGTTCTTCCTCAGAGCTGGAGGTGAAAGGCCATCCGGACTTCCCAACCGACGAGGCATTCAGGATAATTGATGACATTGTGAGCTATGCAAAGCCTGTTGTCGTTCTTTCCGGAGGCGAACCGCTAATCAGGAAAGATGTCTTTGAGATCGCAAAATACGGCACGGATAAAGGTCTTCGCATGTGTCTTGCGACGAACGGAACACTCGTAAATGAGGAGATATGCGGGAAGATAAAGGAATCGGGCATCAGAATTGTATCGCTTAGCCTTGATGGTTCGAATGAAGGTGTTCACGATGATTTCAGAAGCCAGAAAGGCGCATTTGCCGGCACGATAAACGCGGCAAGACTTTTTAAAAAATATGGAATAGAGTTCATCATAAATTCTTCTTTCACAAAGCGAAATCAGGAGGAAATCCCCAAGGTGTATAAACTCGCACGAGAACTTGGCGCGACTGCTTGGTATATGTTTATGATAGTGCCTACCGGAAGGGGTGGGGAGATAATGAATGAGCTTATCTCGAAAGAGGAATACGAAGAGATACTCGAATGGCACTATCAAATGGAGAAGGGCGAGAAGGACATGCTTGTAAGACCGACATGCGCGCCTCACTATTACAGAATAGTTCTTCAGAAGTCAAAAGAGGAGGGCGAGAAGTTCGAGAAGAGGACATTGAAGTTCTCGACTGGAGGCGCAAAGGGCTGCATAGCAGGACAACTTATCTGCCTCATTGATGTTGACGGCAATGTTTTGCCGTGCAGTTATTTTCCGAGGCCTGCCGGGAATATAAGGACACAGTCATTTAAGGACATCTGGGAGAACTCGGAGTTATTTAAGGAACTTCGTGATTTTAAAAAATACAAAGGAAAATGTGGCTCCTGCGAATATGTAAATGTCTGCGGAGGATGCAGGGCAAGGGCGTATTCGATCCACGGCGATTACCTCGAAGAAGAGCCGTTCTGCGGCTACACACCAATAAAAATGAAAAAGAAGGTGATAAAATGAACGATACATTTCTTAAAGCATGCAGAGGCGAAAAAGTTGATTACACTCCTGTCTGGCTCATGAGACAGGCGGGAAGATATCTTCCTGAATACCAGGCAGTCAGAGGCCAGGTTGATTTCCTAACATTATGCAAGACCCCTGAACTTGCGGCGAAAGTTACTCTTCAGCCCGTGGATATTCTCGGCGTTGACGCGGCGATACTTTTTTCCGACATTTTAATTCCCATTGAGGCGATGGGCATGCACCTTGAGTTCTCCGAGAAGAAGGGGCCTGTTTTGAGCGAACCTGTAAGGACAAAATCGAACGTCGAAAAGCTGATTGTGCCTGATACTGAAGATTCAATGTCGTTTGTCCTTGATACTATAAAAATTTTGAGGCGCGAACTTAAGGTTCCGTTGATTGGTTTTTCAGGCGCTCCATTTACCCTCGCGACTTACATGATAGAGGGCGGGAGTTCAAAAAACTTCCTCAATACAAAAAAGATGATGTTCCAGAACAGCGGTCTTTTCAATTATCTTATGAAGAAACTTACCAAGACGGTCATATCATATCTTTCAAGCCAGATCGAGGCAGGCGCCCAGGCTGTGCAGATATTTGATTCGTGGGCAGGGGCGCTTTCGCCTGTGGATTATAAGGAGTTCGAGCTTCCATACGTGAAAAAGATAGTTTCCGCGCTTAAGAAGCAGCATCCCGATACCCCTGTTATCTACTTTGCAAATGATTGCGCCGGAATTATAAAAGAGGCAAAGAAATCAGGCGCAGATGTGATAGGCGTAGACTGGAGAATAGATATGGCGGATGCAGTGAAGAAACTGGGGAAAAAGGTTGTTGTGCAGGGCAACCTCGATCCATGCGTTCTCTTTGCGCCGAAGGAGCATATCGAAGAGAGGGTTAAGGATATATTGTTCAAAGGAGAAAGCGCAAAAGGGCACATCTTCAATCTTGGACACGGTATTCTGCCTGAGACGCCGGTCGAGAACGCAATTGCAATGGTCGAGGCGGTGCACAAGTATGGGAAGAAAGAATGATCGGGCAGTTATATTGAGCCTTTTTAACCCGACAATGCCTTCCGATACTCTTCCCAGAGGCGTTCTTTTGATATGCCTGAATCTATGAAATCCCAGGGAAGATTTTCCTGGAAATCCTTTTTTCTGAAGATATAATAATCCGGGGCGATATTGGAATCCACGCATGCCTTCTGCCAGTCATTGGTTTTTAACATTCTTTCCAGCACATTGGAAATTCTCCTGTCCCCCATCGAAAAAAGTCCCTGCATGTAAGCATACTTAGGAACATCATGAAACACCCTGATTCCCTTTATAGGCAAGAGTGATTTTTTGATTGTCTTAAGCCTGTCTTTTACAACGCTCATTTTCTCCATCGGATGCCATTGAAAAGGCGTGCACGGCTTTGGGACAAAGGCGCTCAGTGTTAAGCTGATAAAGCCTTTTTTCGATAGACTTCTTATTTTTGTTGTAAGATTTACAATCCCGAGGATATCCTCCTCTGTTTCTGTCGGAAGACCGATCATAAAATATAGCCTGAGATTTTCTATGCCGGAGGAAAGGATGAGCCGTGATGTCTCGATGATATCGTCCTCTGTTATTTTCTTGTCAATCACCTTCCTTAATCTTTCCGTGCCTGCCTCAGGAGCGATAGAAATGCTTTTGCGGCCTTTAAGCAGTCCTGCGAGCCCGGCGCTTTTTGGGCCGGCCCTTAAAGATGTGATAGAGAAATCTACGCCTTCTATACCGAGGACATCCCTTGCATGTGGATAATCCGTTAACGAGGGGCCGATAAGCCCAACCCTGTCGGTAAATTTCAGCGCCGCATCAATTTCTTCTTTAACTGCTGAAAGTTCTTTTTTTCTCGGTGGATTATAAATGTGTCCTGCAACGCAAAATCTGCATTTCCAGGGGCATCCTCTCATCGCCTCGATGAGGTACATATTCGAAAACTCTGTTTCAGAGGTTATTATCGAAGGCCCGAATCTATGGGCTGAAATGTCTTTGATAAAACGCCTCTTTATTTTTTCAGGCGCGCCTTTCAGTGCATCTCTTTGAAGAATTCCACCCGAAAATCCCCCCATTCCCCCTTTAGCAAAGGGTGGCAAGGGTGGATTTTTTTCATATCTAATATTATAGAATTTCGGCGCGTAAATTCCTTCTATCCCGAATGAATTTTTATAAAGTTCCTGTCTTGTCTCCGATTTCTTATATGCCCCGATAAACTCATGGAGCATCTCCTCTGCCTCGCCGATAAAACAGACGTCAAAAAACTCTGCGACAGGTTCCGGATTAAAAAATGCGCACACGCCTCCGAGAACCAGCAATGGGTGCGAACTGTCCCGGTCAGACGCTCTTAGGGGGATATTTGAAAGCCTCAGCATTTTTAATATATTCGGATAATCATTTTCAAAAGAGACTGAAAAGGCGACTATATCAAACCTGCTCAGAGGTCTTTTGGATTCCATTGAAAAAAGTTCTGCTTTGGTTCTTGCATACTCTTCGATATCCTCTTCATCGGGAAGAAATATCCTTTCGCAAAGGGTATCGCTCCTTTCGTTCAGAAGCGTATATATCCCCTGAAACCCGAGGTTGGACATCCCGACATGATATGTGTTCGGATATGCAAGGCATACGTTGAGCCTGCCGCCCGGCTCTTTAAAAATAGCGCCTTTTTCTTTTGAGAGCAAGGCTTCTGTTTTTTCGACAAGCTTGCGGTTAATGCTCACAGCATCACCAGAGCGCTCAGCATGGCAATGGACCATACAATATCAAGCGGCAGATGCCTTTCGCATGTTGCGTCAAAAAGCAGGTCTGCCCTTGCAGGAAACTCGTCGTCGGAAAACCAGAGGATTAATGTTACGGGTATGCGCGGCAGGGGCAGCAGTTCAACTGCGGCGTCGCCATAATTCAGGAGTTTTCCGCCGAGGAGAT
>SCSY01000222.1 GCA_004298625.1 Nitrospirota bacterium
ACCTTAACCAGCATCGATAATGATGCGGCGGCGCCAGTCATCATCATAAACACGGGAGCAAACTCATTTGCGGCTTTAAAAATCGAGCCGGAAAGTCGGAATAGCTCTTTGTCAGCGAGTATGCTCAGGTCTTTTTTCAAAAAAGCAGCAGAGAAGTCGGTGACACCGGCAAAATATGAATTGGCTTTTTTCTTGTATTGTGCGACCGCACGAAAGAACTTTACCATACGCCATAATCTCTTCAGCCCTTTTATTCCGCTATACGGCTTTTCTTCGTGTATTGCGATCTCTGGTTGGTGACCTCCGAAATTTTTATTCGTCTCTTTGGGATATATGCCGAGGGCATCAAAGTTGCACCATTGTATTGCCGAGAGGTTGAGATATGCGCGTCCCATATATATCTTCACCTGCTGTAGTCCATCAGGCATTTGATAACCGATTATCTTAAATGGAGAGGCCAGTATTTCATTGATATTATTTTTTATAGCGCTTCTGCTCAGGACAGGCAGAACCATAGGGACTGCATCCTTGATATTTGCATTCGACCATATTTCCGGCTGGTCTTTCAATTCAGCGAAAGAGACCTTTTGCAATGCAGTGAGCGGTCGCGCCTGCACGAGAACGCACTCCTCGCCGTCAAAGACCCATTCGATATCCTGATGCAGTTCTCCTTTTCCCAACACTTCGAATATCCTAAGAACGAGGTTGCCTAATTTCTTAATTTGTTCATCGGATAAAGCCTGCACTTTATATAATTCGGATTTGACGGTTTTTGTTCCACCCTCTCCGCTGACTACAGTCATTAGTTTTTTTGAACCGATTTTTCTATGTTTTATTTCAGGAGATAAACTGCTGCCTAATATATATTCGTCTGGATCTATAAGCCCTTTTACTACACTTTCACCAAGGCCGAAATTTGCGCCGATTGTTAGTACATCTTCCCTGCCTGTCCGTGGGTCGCATGAAAATGCAACACCTGCTGCGTGTGCCTGCACCATCTCCATAAATACCACCGCCATGAGCGCCTCATTGTCCGGAATCCCCATCTTTCTCCGGTATGCGACAGCCTGCTCAGTCCAGAGAGATGCATAACACCCATTAACAGCTTTAAGAATATTTTTGAAACCATGAACATTGAGGAATGATTCGTGTATGCCCGCAAAAGAGGCTTTGTCGGAATCCTCTGCAGAAGCGGAAGAACGCACTGCCAATGATTTTTCGAGTAATACGAGTTTTATTAACCCGGACTTGATTTCTTCCTGAATATACGCAGGGACTCTTGCGGATTTTATTTTCTCTCTTAGAAGGGCAAGCTTTTCTTCCGTTTCTTTCTCGCCGATATTATTTAACGCAACTTTTTGTGCAATATCGCCTATCGCATTCTGCAAATTATTTTCTACAACAAAATCTTTATATGCCTCAACTGAAAGGACTCCACCTGCTGGAATCTTAAACCCGTATCTCGCCAGCCTTCCGAGATTCCAACCTTTTCCTCCGGTTATGCCAGTGCCAACCTCAAAGGCTTCAGCCCAATCAAGAAATACCCTGGGGTCGATTTTTTTAGAAGGCTCTGTTTCCTGGTTCATTTTGCCTCTCGATTGCTTTTGGCCCCGCTTAAAAAAAGATCTACCATCTGTTTTAGATTTTTCTCCAGAGGAAACATATCTGGACCTGAAAGCCACATTAAACACACAAGCAGATACATCATTTCAAGATACCTGGCTAATTGCTCGGCGTTAATATCTTGTCTTATATCGCCTGCCTTCTGACCGGTACTGATTATTGATACCAGAATACCTTCAAAGCCGCTTCGCAGACTCTTATTCCGTTCGCAGTTGCCCATACCCTGCATTCGGTACCGTATATATGCATTGGTAATATCCTGATGCGCCTTTAGAAACTCGGCAGTTTTTTTGAATAGGGAGTTCAGACGTGCCTTTGTATCCGGCAATGACTGAATCAACTTTGCGGCCTGGGGTTTTAACTCATCAACACTGTTTTGCCAGTATTCACTGATAATAGCCTCTTTCACAGGGAAATAGTTATAGAGCGTCCCTTTGGCGATATCGGCTTCGTCGGCTATTTGCTCCATTGTTGTTACATCAAAACTCTGGCCTTGAAACAATCTAAGGGCGACGTTAATGATTTTGAGCTTGGTATCCTCTTTTTTTCTTTCCCGTCTGTTTCCGCCTGTTGCGGTTTTTTTATCAAATGCCGTGATCATATTAAAATTGAACTTAGTTTAATTTTAAACATTGTTCAATAATATGCAAAACATAAAATCTTTGTCAAGCATCTTTTTATCCGAATAGTATTTAGAGGGATATAAATGAAGCTGAGTTTATACAATCCATTCTTTTAGCCATTTGCTTTCGAGCAAGTCCTGCGAAACAAACGGATCATTGTTCATAATCCTTGTTGCTTCATCAATGCCTCCGGACTCGAATGTAATCATCCCT